>JAFTXB010000086.1 GCA_017461825.1 Clostridia bacterium | reverse complement strand
GCCTATTCGTTGCGCACGCCCTGCGGGCTTTGCGCGCTAAGTTGCCGCGTACGCGGCAACTTAGCGCGCAAAGCCCGCAGGGCGTGCGCAACGAATAGGCGCAACGCGCCGTCCTTCTTTCGTTTTCCGATTTTTTCTTTATGTAAGAAACAGGATGGCTTTTGCCATCCCTTTTCTGTTTTGGTCGGCGGCAAAAGCCGCCGAAATCACGCAGCACCGCAGGTGCGGCGTGGGTGGAGATGCCCGTTTCGCAAAGCGAATGGAGCCGTTTAGGCGACAAGGGCATCTCCATAGCAAGCTGCTTGCGGCTTGCGTGACGAATAGGCGCAACGCGCCGTCCTTCTTTCCAAATCGCAGAGGTAAATTTTTTCAGCAATATTCTACGGAAAGCCCTTGACGATATGTCGGTATACCGATATAATATCAATAGAGGTGATGAGCATGGACATCAACACAATATTAAAAGAAAAAGGCATCACAAAATACAGACTTACAAAGCAAAGCGGTGTACCGCACGCCACGCTGAACGACATCTGCAGTGGAAAGACAAACATCGGAAAGTGCTCTGCCGAAACCTTGTATAGAATATCGAGAGTGTTAGAGGTTTCAATGGAATCTCTGATACAAGAGGAATATGCCGAAGCAGAACGCCAACGCTCGTATGAATACGGCTTGCCCGAATATCTCCAGCACGACCTCGACGCATACAAAAAAGGTTTGAAGGAAGGCTCGACCTTGATCGATTGCTTATGGGCTGAGCTTTACGGGAGCATCAATATGGCAGAAATCAGCGATGGCATCATAACCCCCGAGCACGCAAATTATTTGCGGCAAAAATATCTATGGAGGTAACCGAGACATGATTGACTTTACAAATTGTAAAAGGATCATGAGCAAGGCTTATAGTGGGGCGAACGGAAAAAAGATCGCCATAGAATACCGGGGGGAGCAATATATGCTGAAGTTTCCTCCGTCCGGTAGGGAAAAGCCAACAGAACTGTCGTATACAAACAGTTGCTACAGTGAGCATATCGGCAGCAGTATTTTTAATATGCTCGGCATCGAGGCTCAAAAGACGATCATGGGTAGCTTTACGGTAGGCAGCAAAAAGAAAATCGTATGCGCCTGTCGTGATTTTACCGCAGGAGGCAAGCAATTATACGATTTTTGCGCCATCAAGAATACCGTGATCGACTCCGAGCACGGCGGCACCGGAACAGAGCTTGAAGACATCATGGATACAATAGCACAGCAAACCTTTGTAAATCCCGATGCCCTTTCGCTGCACTTTTGGGATATGTTCGTGACAGACGCACTTCTCGGTAATTTTGACCGCCACAACGGTAACTGGGGCTTTCTTGTGGATATAATAACCCAAGAAACGAGCATCGCCCCCATATACGATTGCGGCAGCTGCTTGTTACCACAGGCAGACGAAAAAATAATGAGGGCAGTGCTGACGAACGAGGACGAATTAAACGCCCGCATTTATCAGTTCCCGACCTCTGCCGTAAAGCTGAACGGAAGGAAAATCAACTATCATGATTTTATAACATCTTGCAAATTTGAGGAGTGCAACGCAGCGGTCAAGAGGCTTGTGCCGAGAATAGACATGAAACAGATTGAAGCGTTTATCGACGGCGTGAAAGAGCTTTCGGAACTTCAAAAATCCTTCTATAAGCAATACTTGAACGGCCGGTACGAAAAAATCCTCTTGTCTGCCTACAAAAAATTATGAAAGAACAAATTTCATCACGCCATTCACTTTAACCAAATAATAAGCGGAGGAGAATGTGTGACATCCTAACGGACCAATCACGCGTTCTCCTCCGCTATTGTTATAACCGGATATCCGTATCATCCTTTTCTTTATAGCTTCATTTCGTCACTGTCACCGCAGAGCCAATCCATAGAAACGCCCAAGGCCTTGGCAAGCATGCGCAGCTCGGCATCGCAAACGTGTCTGTTATTTTTCTCAATGCGAGAAATGATGACAGGCGTCATATCCATTCCCATCAATTGTATTTTGCACGCAAGATCCTCTTGTGTCATAGGAGGCTTTTGCAGAGCGCGGCCGAGCTTTACTCGTGCACCGCAAATATTCCCTTGAATTAAAAACAGAGTTCTTGCCATTTTTTCTCTCCGATTTTTATCTACTTTAGATATTTTTTGTCTTTCCTATTGATTTTATATCAAAATTAGATAAAATAGTTCTTAGGGTAGAAATAAAATATATACCTTGTATATTCCCAAAGAATAATTTTAAAGGAGAGACAAAAATGCCATTCAACAAAATTTTAAAGGCCGCTCTGCGGGAGCTCGCCGCGCAGCGCGCATTGGAATCGATCACACAGGACGACCTTGACAGCTTCCACTTCAGCGACAGCTTTAAAAAAAGCATGAATCGCTTGTTCCGCGAGGAGGTGGGATCCGATTACATTCCCTACCCCGAGGTGGAGGCTCCCATCAAAAAATAAACAAAAAGCCTGCTATCAAATTTTTTCAAAAATCCTATTGACAAGCCCTGCCCTTTGGTGCTATAATGTTTCTTACCTCTGCGAGCGGGCTTTTTTGTTGTGCCCCGCGCCACCCGAAAGGGACAGGCACATACCGCCGGGAGGGAGGTACACTGGGTTGAGCGCCCATGGGCGTTGCCAACCTAAAAAATTTTAATGGGAGGTGCCGAAAAAAATGGCTAATGACGCAAGAGTCAAGATTACTCTGGTGTGCACCGAGTGCAAGCAGAGAAATTACGACACAAAGAAGAACAAAAAGAACGACCCCGACAGACTCGAGTTCAATAAGTTCTGCCGCTTCTGCAAAAAGCACACTCTTCACAGAGAATCCAAATAAGGAAGATTAGGAGAGTACAGAGCATGAAAGCAAAGAAAAGCCTTATCCTGTTTCTCGTTACTTGCCTTTGTTTGACCCTTTCTCTGTCCCTTGGCGTTGCCGCTGAGGACGGTGCAGCATCCGACAACATCATCACCCGGATGGGAACCTTTAACTTTGTTTCCCTGATCGTTTTGGCTGTGGTGCTGGTTGCTGTTGCGATTCTTTGCATCGTAAAGCGCGAAAAGCTGGGCGTTGCCCTGCGCGCTTACAAAGCAGAGCTGAAGAACATCACTTGGTTCCCTTGGAAATCGGTGTGGCGCAACACGGTCCTGGTGATCGTTGTGGTTGTCGCCGTTGCACTGGTGATCGGTCTGCTTGATATCGCCTTCTTCGAGGCTCAGTATCTGTTGACCGGACAGGGATTCCGCTTCTTTGGTGGAAACTAATGAGCAACATTAACGAGATGAATCAGGGCCTGAAGTGGTATGTGGCGCACACCTATTCCGGCTATGAGAACAAGGTGAAAACAAGCCTTGAAAAGGTGATCGAGAACAGAGGTCTTGGCGACCTCATCTGCGACATCAACATTCCCGTCGAGATCGTGATCGAGCAAAAAGGCGAGGAGCAAAAGGAAGTAGAGGTCAAGCTCTTCCCCAGCTACGTCTACATTAAAATGGTCATGAACGACGAGACCTGGCACGCCGTGCGTAACATTCAAGGCGTGACCGGCTTTGTGGGCCCCGGATCCCGTCCCACTCCTCTGTCTGACGCAGAGGTCCGCGCACTTAACCTTGAAGGCGTGGTTGAAACCGAGGAAACCGAGCATCGCGTATCCCTTGACTTTGCAGTCGGCGATACCGTTATCGTATCCTCCGGCCTGTTTGAAGGCTATAACGGCACTGTCCTTGCCATTTCCGACGACCGCTTGACGGTCACCGTTCTGGTAAAGCGCGGCCGCCGTGACATGCCCGTGGAGATCGAGGCATCCTGCCTCACCCGGGAAGAAGCTTGATCCGACGCTTCTCAAAACTCGGATATCTGTGGGAGGGAGAAAAATACTTTAGTTC
>JAFTXB010000085.1 GCA_017461825.1 Clostridia bacterium | reverse complement strand
TGGCGAGCTCGCGAGCCGATAGGGTCGTAAACGAATGTTTATTTCGGTACGGTCTGCGAAAAAAGAAACTCAAAGGAGACAACCTTTCCTTATTTGGTGCAAGTTTTTCTGACAAAAAAATCGTGTGAGGTATCTATGATCATACATTTGGATCTGCCGCAAAACGGCTATGATATTATTTTGGAACGCGGGGCGCTGGGGCACGCGGGTGAGCTTTTGGATCTCGACCGCCGTGTGCTGATCGTTACCGACGACGGCGTACCCGAGCAGTATGCCCGGGCGGTTGCCGCGCAATGCAAGGCTTGCAAGGTGGTTACCGTTCCCACGGGGGAGGGGAGCAAGACCTTTCCCGTGTTTGAAATGCTTTGCCGCACCCTGCTTGAGGGGGGCTTTACCCGTACCGACTGCGTGGTTGCGGTTGGCGGCGGTGTTGTGGGTGACCTTGCCGGCTTTGCGGCGGCGGCATTCATGCGCGGCATTGATTTTTACAACATTCCCACCACTGTGCTCTCGCAGGTCGATTCGTCGATCGGGGGCAAGGTGGCGATCAATCTCGATCATGTCAAAAACATCATCGGTGCTTTCCATCAGCCGAAACGCGTGCTGATCGATCCCGAAGTCCTGAAAACCCTTCCCGCGCGGCAGATCTCCAACGGACTTGCCGAAGCGGTGAAAATGTCGCTAACCTCTGACGCCGAGCTGTTTGCGCTGTTTGAAAGCGGAGACGTGATGCAAAAGCTCGATACGGTCATCGAGCGTTCGCTCCGTATCAAAAAAAGCGTGGTCGAGCAGGACGAAAAGGAAACGGGGTTGCGCCGAATCCTCAATTACGGTCACACGCTGGGGCACGGCGTGGAGGCGTTTGCGCATGAGCACGGGCTTTATCACGGCGAGTGCGTGGCGCTGGGGATGATCCCCATGTGCGCCTCCGATGTGCGCGCGCGGCTTTTAAAGGTGCTGGACAGCTTGCATCTGCCCACCGCGATCCCGGGGGACATTGAACCGATGCTTGCCGCCGTTGCGCACGACAAAAAATGCGCGGGCAGTGATGTTTCGGTCATATATGTGCCCGCCATTGGACACTTTGAAATCAAAAAACTGCCGCTTTCGGAGTGGCAAAACGATATTCGCTCTGCCATGCAGGGCTGACGGAGGGCTGTGTGATGAAAAACACATTCGGAACAGCGGTCAGCGTGACCTTATTTGGTGAAAGCCACGGCTCAGAGATCGGCGCGGTGTTGGACGGACTTGCCCCGGGGCTGCCTGTGGACGAGGATTTTATCCGCCATCAGCTTTCCCTGCGCCGTCCGCACGGCAAAATTTCCACCGCGCGTGTGGAGGCGGACGAATTCCGCATTGTGAGCGGTGTGTTTGAAGGTCACACCACGGGTACGCCGCTTTGTATCATCATTCCCAACACCAACACCCGAAGCGGTGATTATTCCAAAGGACTTCCGCGTCCTGGGCATGCCGATTACACCGCCGAATGCAAATATCACGGCTTTCAGGACTATCGCGGCGGCGGACATTTTTCGGGTCGGCTGACAGCCGCTTTGGTGGCGGTGGGAGCCATTGCCATTTCGGCTCTGCGCCGCAACGGTATTACGATCGGCACCCATATCTCGTCTCTCGCGGGCATTCCCGACCGTCCGTTTGAAGATATTGAAGCCGATCTCGAAACGCTGGACGATCTGCTGTTTCCCGTGCTCAGCACACGTGCGGGCGAGGCAATGCAGGCGGCGATCGAGCAAGCGGCGGCTGAAGGCGACAGCGTTGGCGGTGTGCTTGAAACCGCTGTAACGGGGCTCCCCGCAGGCGTTGGCGAGCCGTGGTTTGACACGGTAGAAGGTGTGCTGGCGCATGCTTTGTTCGGTATCCCCGCTATCAAAGGCGTGGAATTTGGCGACGGCTTTGGCTTTTCCGAATTGCGCGGCAGTGAAGCAAACGATCCTTTGCGTGTAGTTGGCGGCAAAGTTGTTACCTCTACCAACCGCAACGGCGGTATCAACGGCGGTATTACCAACGGTATGCCCCTCCTCTTCCGCTGTGCTGTCAAGCCCACGCCCTCGATTTTCCGCGATCAGGAAAGCGTCGATCTTTCTACCATGAAAAACGACATCCTCTCGCTCAAAGGCAGACATGACCCCGCTATCATCCACCGCGCACGTGTCGTCGTTGACAGCGTTACCGCTATCACCCTCTGCGACCTCCTCGCCACCCGCTTCGGCACCGATTTCCCGGTGTAAGGGGACGCGGTTTCGGGGACGCGGTTTCGAGGACGCGGTTTTTGTCAGACCCTTTTGAAAAAGGGTCCGACACCCCCAAAACTTTTAAAAAAGGGGACTAAGAGGGGAATATCAAAATATGTTATTATAAACGAAGTAACCTTTTATGTGTCATTTTGAACGGAGCGAACACTTTACATGTCATCCTGAGCGGAGTTCCGCCAAGCGAAACGAAATGGCTGTTAGCAATATCAAATTGCGGAACGAAGTCGAAGTTTTGCGTAGTCGAGGCTTGCCGAGCGGAGCAAAACCGAGGAATGAAGCAAGCCGCAGGCGCGCGGAATGACGAAGGGATCTATAAACGGTTACCGCAAGCCTTTCCCTATTCAGAGTAACATTTTTGAAAATGAAAGAAAAAAGAACCATTGAAAGGAGAACGTAACAATGCAATACGGTTGTATCGCCGAGAGGCTTGGGCACAGTTTTTCAAAAGAGATCCATGCGGAGTTAGGCGATTATTTATACGAGTTATGCGAGATCGCGCCCGACGCATTGGACGCTTTCCTGCAAAAGCGTGATTTTCGCGGGATCAACGTGACCATCCCTTACAAGGAGAGGGTCATTCCGCATCTTTTTTACATTGACGAACAGGCAAAGTCGATCGGCGCGGTCAACACGGTCGTGAACCGAGACGGCAAATTATACGGATATAACACCGATTTTTACGGTATGAAGGCTTTGATCGAGCGTTTGGGGCTTGATCTTGGCGGCAAAAAGGTTGCTGTGCTGGGCACGGGCGGAACATCAAAGACCGCGCGCACGGTAGCGGCATTTCTCGGTGCGGGTGAGATCCTTTGCGTCAGCCGCACGGCACGTGAGGGGATCATTGATTACGGCACGCTCAAAGCCTGCCACGCCGATGTGGAGATCATCATTAACACCACCCCATGCGGCATGTATCCCAACCCCAACGCTACGGCGGTGGATATCAATTGTTTCCCACGCTTGCAAGGTGTTGTGGATGCGGTCTACAATCCTTTGCGCCCACAGCTAGTGCTGGATGCGCAGGCGCGCGGGATCCCTGCCGAGGGCGGACTGTTTATGCTGGTGGCGCAGGCGGTGCGCGCGTCGGAGATCTTTCTTGACGCGACCTATCCTGCCGAGGTGCTCGAGCGCGTTTATCGCAAGATCCTTTCGCAAAAAGAGAACATTGTGTTGATCGGCATGCCCGGATGCGGAAAGAGCACCGTGGGGGCTATGCTTGCCGCGCGTATGTGTCGCACGTTTTGCGATCTCGACGCGGAAATTGAAGCCGACACGGGAAAGACCATTCCCGAGATATTTGAAACGCTTGGGGAGCAGGGCTTTCGCGATATTGAGAGCCGTGTGCTTTGTGAGCGCGTGGCTCAGCGAAACGGGCTGGTCATTGCCACGGGCGGCGGTGCCATTTTACGTGACGAAAACGTCAACGCCCTGCGCCGCAACGGAAGGCTGTATTTTCTGGACAGACCCCTCGCCGATCTGATCCCGACCGGGGACAGACCGCTGGCATCGTCCACCGAGGCGGTCAGACGCCGATATGAGGAGAGGTACCATCGATATTGCACCGTTTCGGATGTACAGATCGAGGTCAAGAGCGACCCCGAGGGCGTTGCTCTTGCCGTCCAAACCGCATTTTTAGCATAAGGAAACCAAACAAATGAAATTCTATATATTAAACGGACCGAACCTGAACATGCTGGGGATCCGTGAACCGGCGCATTACGGTACGGTCACATACAAGGATCTTGTTTCCATGATCGAGGCGCATTGCAAGGAGCGCGGTGTGACAGCCGTTTGCCTGCAAAGCAACCACGAAGGGGATTTGGTCGATTGGATCCAACAGGCGTATTTTGAGGGGGCAGACGGCATTGTCATCAACCCCGGTGCCTACACGCACACCAGTGTTGCACTTCTTGACGCTGTGAAATCCACAAGCCTGCCCACGGTTGAGATCCATATTTCAAAGGTCGAGGAGCGCGAGGCGTTCCGTCAAGTCAGCTATATCCGCGCGGCGTGCATCAAAACGGTCACGGGGCACGGTGTTGCGGGCTATCTCGAAGCGATCGACGCTTTGATCGGGCATTTGAAGGGAGCTGATCCCGCATGCAAGTAACCTTCACACCGCAAAAGGCGAGCGGTACCGTAAAAGCGCCGCCCTCCAAGAGCATGGCGCACAGACTTTTGATCGCCGCCGCCATGAGTGAGGGGACGAGCGTTGTTCACGGGCTTTCGGGCAGTGAGGACGTTTGCGCGACACTCGATTGCCTTGCCGCCCTCGGTGTTTCGTACACAAGAAACGGCGACACCGCAACGCTTTGCGGCACCGATATGACAAAGGCTGTGCCAAGCGGTGATCTGTATTGTCGTGAAAGTGGGAGCACGCTGCGATTTATGATCCCGATCGCGCTGTTATCGGGCAACGAGGTCACACTCGTCGGCGCGCCGTCTCTCATGAAGCGCCCCATGGGGATCTATGAGGACATCTGCCGCGAAAAGGGCTTGTGTTTTGCGAAAAAAGACAACGCCATTACTGTAAAAGGCCCTCTGCCCGCGGGCGAATACGTTCTGCCGGGGGATGTCAGCAGTCAGTTTATCACGGGGCTGTTGTTTGCGCTCCCCTGCGTAGGGGAAAGCCGCATCCGCATCCTGCCGCCGTTTGAGAGCCGTTCTTACGTCGATCTCACCCTGTCCGCTCTGCGCGACTTTGGCGTGGCGGTGGAATGGGAGGACGCTTACACGCTGTTTATTCCCGCAAACACACGTTTTACCGCGCGCATTTGCGAAGTGGAGGGCGATTATTCCAACGCCGCTTTTCTCGACGCGCTGAATCTGCTCGGCTCCGACGTGACCGTGACGGGCTTGCGCGCGGATTCCTTGCAAGGTGACCGCGTCTACCGCGATTATTTTGAAGCCTTGAAAAAGGGCTGTCCCACGCTGAACATCAGCGACTGTCCCGACCTCGGCCCCATTCTGTTTGCGCTTGCCGCGGCAGGGCAGGGGGGTGTGTTTGAAGGCACCCGCCGCCTGCGGATCAAGGAAAGCGACAGAGCCGCCGTTATGGCGGAAGAGCTTGCGAAATTCGGCACACGCGTGACGGTGGAAGAGGATCGCGTAACGGTTGATCCCAACGGGTTCCACGCCCCTACCGCGCCGCTTTTCGGACACAACGACCACCGTGTGGTGATGTCGATGGCGGTGCTGTGCACCAAGGTTGGCGGAACGGTCACCGGTGCCGAAGCCGTGGGGAAAAGCTATCCCGACTTTTTTGACGACCTCAAAGCGCTTGGCGTGGAGACGGTTGTTTCGTAGGAAAATGAAATATTCCGAGTGCACGAACGATAAAGAAGGCGCGGGTCAGTGCGAACATACTGCGCCGCGAGATCCGACCATGTTTTAACATGGTTCTCGCTGCGGCTCGGTCACGCTCGGGTTCTGACACCACACTGTGGTGTCATTCATTCCCCTCGCGCCGCTTCGCTACCCTTCGGGTTTCGTGAGGTCGTTTCACTCCCGCACTCAAGATGACCGCGGGGGATGATTTCGCGGTATGCGTTAGTAAAGATACGCAAAAAGCGAAACCTTAACGTGTCATCCTGAGCGAAGCAAAATTCTAACGTGTCATCCTGAGCGAAGGGCGAAGCCCGTAGTCGAAGTTTTGCGGAATGGAGCGTAGCGGAATGGAGCAAAACCAAGGAAAGCCGCAATGCGGCTTGACGCAGGGATCTATAAACGATTCCCGCAAGCCTTTTCCTATTTCGAGTAGCATTTTGCATCAATGAAAGGAATGTAACAATCATAAATCAGATTAAATACCGAAAAGAGAACCCCCATATGAAACTCACAAAAGAAACCAATATTTTGATCGTGGGACTGGGTGTGATCGGCGGCGGCTATGCGCAGGCTTTGACCAAGCAGGGCTTTACCGTCAACTGCATCACCCGAAGTGCTTCTACGGTCGATTACGCCACCCGGCTCGGAATGATCGCCAAAGGCACCACCGAGATCGATGCCGAAATGATCGGCGCGGCGGATATCGTTGTATTTGCGCTCTATCCCCATGTTTTTATCGATTGGCTGAAAGAATATCAGCACCTGTTTAAATCCGGGGCACTGATCACCGACGTCACGGGTGTCAAGGGCTGTATCGTCAACACGGTGCAGGAGCTGCTTCGTCCCGACGTTGAATTTATCGCCGCCCACCCCATGGCGGGTCGTGAGCGGAGCGGTGTGGAATACGCCGACGACAAGGTCTTTCAAGGAGCCAATTTTATCGTTACCCCCACCGAAAAAAACACCCCCGAGGCGATTGAAGCCTGCAAGGAGCTTGGCAGAATTCTCGGCTTTGCGCGCATTACCGAGCTGTCGCCCGAGCGGCATGACGAAATGATCGCTTTTCTATCCCAGCTCACCCACTGCATTGCGGTCACGCTCATGACCTGCAACGATTCCCCCTCGCTTGAGGAATACACGGGTGACTCGTTCCGTGATCTGACCCGAATTGCCAAGATCAACGACGAAATGTGGTCGGAGCTGTTTTTGCTCAACCGTGACGCGCTTCTTTGCGAAATGGATCGCTTTTCCGCCGAATTCACACGCCTGCGCGACATGCTTGCTAACGGCGACCGTGACGGCATGCGCGACATGATGCGCCGCTCCACCGCCCGCCGCGCCTTGTTTGACAAGCCGGCAAAATAATTTTTTGAAAAACCGAAAGGATATATAAAACCATGAATATGCATTTTTACCGCAAACTGCCCATTCCAAAGGAGATCAAGGAGCAGTATCCCATCACCCCCGAGCTTTCCGCCAGACGCGACGCATGCGTGCGAGAGCTGAAAGACATTTTTGAAGGAAAATCCGACCGTTTCATTCTTGTGATCGGCCCTTGCTCTGCCGACAAAGAGGATGCGGTGCTTGATTATATCTACCGCTTGCGCCGTGTGCAGGAAAAGGTTGCCGACAAGATCATGATCGTGCCCCGTATCTACACCAACAAGCCCCGCACCACGGGCGACGGCTACAAGGGCATGCTGCACCAGCCCGACCCCAACGCCGAGCCCGACCTGCTTCGCGGTATCGTTGCCATCCGCAAGCTTCATCTCCGCGCGCTGGCAGAAACCGAGTTCGGTTGTGCCGACGAAATGCTGTACCCCGAAAACCACCGCTACCTCTCCGACATTCTGACCTACGTTGCCGTCGGCGCGCGCTCGGTTGAAGATCAACAGCACCGCCTCACCGCCAGCGGACTTGACATTCCCGTCGGTATGAAGAACCCCACGGGCGGTGACATCACCGTTATGATGAACTCGATCACCGCCGCGCAGCATTCGCATATGTTCCTCTACCGCGGTTGGGAAGTCAAGAGCATGGGCAATCCCCACGCGCACGCTATCCTGCGTGGGTACGTCAACGCGCACGGTCAGTCCCTGCCCAACTACCACTATGAAGATCTGATCAACCTCTACGACACCTATCAAAAGAGCGGACTGCAAAACCCCGCCGTGATCGTGGATACCAACCACGCCAACTCCGGCAAAAAGCACCTCGAACAGGTCCGTATCGCAAAAGAGATCCTGCACTCCTGCCGCCACTCAAACGATATCAAGTCGATCGTTAAAGGTCTTATGATCGAAAGCTACATTGAAGACGGCGCGCAAAAGATCGGTGCCGACGAAATCTACGGTAAATCGATCACCGACCCCTGCCTCGGCTGGGATAAAACCGAACGCCTCATCCTCGATATGGCTGTCGTGCTGTAAAGGATACGAGGATGCGTTTTTGGGGAAACTTTTGAAAAAGTTTCCCCAAGCCCCTTCAAAACTTTTAAAAAGGGGTTAGTTGGATAGAGTGGGAATGTTTTGTGTTATCCCATAGTTGGGGCAAAAAATGGCGCAGTTTGTACGTCTACCGCCGTACAAGCGGCAAACGCACAATCTTTGTAGGGGACGGGCTTGCTCGTCCCGCAAACAAACGCCTCCCGTTTTACACACGGCAAACGCACAATCTTTGTAGGGGAGGGGCTTGTGTCAAGAGTAAGATTGTACAGCTTGCTCCTCCCGAAAACAAACGCCCACCGCCGAACCAATCTCCTATGTGTCATCCTGAGCGAACGAAGTGAGTCGAAGTTTTGCGTAGTGAGGTACGAACGGAGCAAAACCAAGGAGCGAAGCGACGCAGGGATCTACAAACGCCCACCGCAAGCCCTTTCCATATTCCGAGTAACATTTAAAATTCTTGAAAGGTGTCAAAAATCGGTACAAACGTTTTTTGACGGAAAACAAAAGCTATGAGCAACAACAATTACAAAATCGAAACCAAATGCGTGCAAGCCGGATACCGCCCGGGTAACGGCGAGCCACGCCAGATCCCGATCGTGCAGAGCACCACGTTCCGCTATGAAACCAGCGAGGACATGGGCAAGCTCTTTGACCTTGAAGCATCGGGTTATTTCTATTCGCGCTTGCAAAATCCCACCTGCGACACGGTGGCGGCAAAGATCTGCGAGCTCGAAGGCGGCAGCGCCGCCATGCTGACATCCTCGGGGCAGGCGGCAAACTTTTATGCCGTGTTTAACATTGCCAATTGCGGCGACCACGTTGTGTCGTCGTCCACCATTTACGGCGGAACATTCAATCTGTTCGCCGTCACAATGAAGTAAATGGGGATCGACTTTACTTTCGTGTCTCCCGATTGCACCGCCGAAGAGCTTGAAGCTGCGTTCCGTCCCAACACCAAGGCTGTGTTTGGCGAAACGATCGCAAATCCTGCTCTGACGGTTCTTGATATCGAAAAATTTGCCAACGCCGCACACGCGCACGGCGTTCCGCTGATCATTGACAACACCTTTGCCACCCCCGTCAATTGCCGTCCCATCGAGTGGGGAGCTGACATCGTCACTCATTCCACCACCAAGTACATCGACGGCCACGCTTCCACTGTCGGCGGCTGCATCGTAGA
>JAFTXB010000084.1 GCA_017461825.1 Clostridia bacterium | reverse complement strand
ATTTTCGACGACCGTTTCGATCTCGTCGGCGCACACAATGACAAAACGCTTGCCCGTACTGCCGTCAAAGACCTCGATCGAGCCTACTTCATCGGCAGAAACCCCGTCCAAGAAGGTCTTTGGGGTGTTGTACCAAACGCCAAAAGCGGCGATTATAAGAACAAAAAAACCGAGTACCGAATACAAAATGATCTTCTTTTTCATAAAAAAGCATCCTCCTTTTTTTCGTTTCATATTAGCCGATTGTAAAAGTCAAAAGAGTCAATATTTATAATACTTTTTGGATTTTTACATTTCCAATTTTTCTCCACTTTTATTGCTTAAATATCGAAATTATCTTACCTTGTCGAAAAACAACCCTTTCGTCACGCTGCGCGTGCCACCTCCCCTTGCACAGGGGAGGCTTTTAATGAATCATTTGCTACCAAAATGGCTACTTTTTAAAGGGAAAAGGTATTTTTAGGCTCCCCTGTGCAAGGGGAGCTGTCAGCGTAGCTGACTGAGGGGTTGTTTCGTTTTTTACTTTTACAATCGGCTATCGTTTCATATAATAAGACGCTTTTTTTCGCAAAAGGTTACAGGTTTTTTTTAATAATACTATATCATGATTATATATTTCTTTCAATGTAGAAAATGTGAATTTTTATAACGCTTTGGAATTTCGTACGCATTGACAATTCGCACCTTAAAAAAACGACCGTTGCACTTCAAAATGCAACAGTCGCTTTTATTTTTATAGGTAGATCAAAGATCCTTGTCACCGCCCTTGGCGATTGCCGCAACGACACCGCCCAGTGCAATAAGTGCCATGACGTTGGGAATCACCATCAATTGGTTAAAGGTATCGGTCAGCTCCCAAACGAGATCGTTTGAGAGGATCGAGCCCAAGAATACGAACAGAAGCGAAATAACGGTGTAAGGGATGACCGCCTTTTTGCCGAACAGATAAACGACATTCTGCTTACCAAAGAAATACCAGCCCACGATGGTGGTAAAGGCAAAGAACAGCAGACAAATTGCCACAAAACCGTTTCCGATCGCATCGCCAAACACCGATGCAAACGCCGACTGCGCCAGATTGGTTTTATTTAACGTACTTGTCGCTGCATCGTAGCCGTTGGCAAGCTCACCGCCCGCGGTATAAAATACAGTGATAACGACAAGAGCTGTGAGGGTGAGAACGACAAAGGTATCGATAAACACGCCGATCATTGCCGTCACGCCCTGGTCATGTGGCTTTTCGACCTTTGCTACGGCATGCGCGTGAGGGGTGGAGCCCATACCTGCCTCGTTGGAGAAGAGTCCGCGCTTGGCACCCTGGCTGATCGCGGTTTTCAGTGCATAGCCCAAGCCGCCGCCGATAATCGCAGTGGGGTTGAAGGCATATTTAAAGATCAAGCCAAATGCCTCGGGAACACGTGTGATATTCATGCAAAGGAGCACAATAGTCCCCATAATATAGAGACACGCCATGATGGGCACGACCTTCTCTGTCACCGATGCGATACGCTGAATGCCGCCGAGGAAGATAAGTCCCGCGACAGCCGCAACAACGATTCCGCACACCCAAGTGGGAATTCCGAATGCGGTGTTGCAAGCCTCACCGATCGAGTTAGACTGCACCATGCCTCCCATAAATCCGAGCGCCAGAATAATCGCTACCGAGAAAAACACGGCAAGAAACTTACCAAAGCCGCCCTTAAAAGCTTTGCGGATGTAATATACGGGACCGCCCAAGACCTCACCGTCCTCGGTGTATACCTTGGTCTTTTGTGCCAACGTTGCCTCGGCATAAATGGTTGCCATGCCAAAAAATGCAATCGCCCACATCCAAAAGATAGCACCGGGACCTCCGATGAGGATCGCGCCGCAGGCACCCACCACGTTGCCGGTTCCCACCTGCGCCGCAATTGCGGTAGCAAGTGCCTGAAACGAACTCATACCGCTTTTTCCGTGCTTTTCGCCTTTCAGGGTCAACCCGCCAAACACGCGCTTCATACCCTCTCCAAAGCAGCGAACCTGCACACACCTTGTGCGCACCGTAAAATACAGTCCCGCACCGATGAGCAAAACGATCAGAATATAATCCGAAAGATACAGATTGACCGTTTGTACGACCTTTAACAGTCCTTGCATAAATGCTTCCATAATTAAAAACCTTTCCGAAATAGAAAAAAGAACGATCGCTGAGACCGTTCTCCAAAGAAAAAGCACGAAAAGAAAATGACTGCTTGTTTAAAGCATAAAAGATACGTATTTTCTCTGTCCTTTTGCCTGAGAGATTCGGCCATCGCCTTGCACCTTCGGCACCCTTACGGGATTCTCCAGAGTTCCCTGAAAGCAAAACCGATTGGATCTGCTTTTTTGCGATCGGTTTTATCCTTTCGGATTCCTGAGAGTGTTACTCCTTCGGCAGACGCGCGCGTCACTTTCCCGACCGCCTTTAACGGGACGGTTGTTCGATTCGTCCGCCGCCGAATGCCGGCGGCTGCAAGATGCTATATATTGTACCACAAGGGGCTCTTTTTGTCAAGCCCCTTTTTTCAACTTTTTTCGATCAAGCGCCTTATATCCAATCTTCTCCCAGCAAAACCTCGCGGTTGGTGCCGTAAAAGATATCGTCCTGCCCGGAGATCAGTTGGCAAAATTTCTCCATTTTTGCCCATGTGTTGTGAATATCAAACTCATAGGCGTGTCCCCAAATATAAAAGAGCTTGGGCGTATCGGGCTTGAGCGTAAGAAATTCATTTGCCAGTTCAAACAGCTTGTCAAACTCGACATGGTGGTAGACGGTGGGATCGAAGCGGATCAGATCGGTCTGTGGTTCAAAGCTGTGCGTGGACGTGGTGGTGCGAGCGTATCGGATCCCCGTTTTTTCTCGCACTAGTTCGATCGTGCGGTCGTCAATGTACTGCGTCCCCCCGGGGTACGCCATGCCAACCACCTCGTAGCCCGCCAGCTCGGAAAGCGCCAGTCTGTCCTCCTCCACCTGCCGTACGATCTCCGCGTCATCCAGCTCTTTGAGACTCGGATGCGTCAAGGTATGCGCGGCGATCTCATGCCCTGCGTAAATCGCGCGGATCTCCTCGGGACGGGGCTTGACATGCGCAACCGTGACGTTTTCCCGTATCAGCATACCCGCTTTACCGAGCAAGCCCGAATTGAGATTGAACGTACATTTCAGTCCGTAGCGGTCAAACAGCTCGATCAATCTTTGATCCTGCGTGACAGCGTCGTCATAGCTGAAGGTCACGGCCTTCATTTTTTTCGTGTTCATATTGTCACCTCCACAGTGAAGTATTCAGCTGTTAAGAGTATATCATATTTTATCTGTTTTTGCAAGTTCTTTATCTTTATGCATTCAAGATCCGCATAAATTCGTCACCTGTGATCGATTCCTTTTCATAAAGATATTGCGCCAATTGATCCAACTTTTGACGGTTTTCGGACAGAATATCCCTTGCTTTTTCATGTTGTTTTTTCACAAGCGCGATCACCTTGCGGTCGATCTCGGATTGGGTATCGGCGGAGCAAGCAAGCGAGGTATCACCGCCAAGATACTGATTGGTCACATTCTCAAACGCCACCATACCAAATTCATCGTTCATACCAAAGCGTGTGATCATGGCACGGGCAAGCTTTGTTGCCTGCTCGATATCGTTGGATGCGCCCGTAGTGATCGATCCGATTGCGATCTCTTCCGCCGCTCTGCCACCCGTGTAAGTGGCGATCTTATTTTCGATCTCCTCACGTGTCATCAGATAGTGATTGCCCTCATCCACCTGCATGGTATACCCCAAAGCTCCCGACGTGCGCGGAACGATGGTGATTTTTTGCACGGGTGCCGAATTTGACTGCTTTGCCGCAACCAACGCGTGACCGATCTCATGATACGCAACCACCATTTTTTCCTTGTCGGTAAGAATGGCATTTTTCTTTTGATAGCCTGCGATAACGGTTTCAATACTTTCCTCGAGATCCGCCTGCGTTGCGGCATTTCTGCCCTGACGGACGGCACGGAGAGCCGCCTCGTTGACGATATTGGCAAGTTCCGCGCCCGATGCACCGGACGCCATGCGTGCGATACGGTTAAAATCAACATCCGCCTCGATCTTGATCTTTTTTGCATGGACCTTGAGGATCTCCTCGCGCCCCTTCAGATCGGGCAGCTCCACGGGCACACGGCGGTCAAAACGCCCGGGGCGGGTCAAAGCAGGATCAAGCGTTTCGGGGCGGTTGGTTGCCGCCAATATGACTACACCCGTGTTGCCTTCAAAGCCGTCCATTTCGGTGAGCAGCTGGTTTAGTGTCTGTTCTCTTTCATCATTTCGTCCGCCGCCGATGCTGTCACGCTTGCCGCCAATGGCATCGATCTCATCGATAAAAACAATGCAGGGAGCCTTTTCCTTTGCCTGCTTAAACAGATCCCTTACCTTTGACGCGCCCATACCGACAAACATTTCCACAAATTCCGAGCCCGACATGGAGAAAAACGGAACATTTGCTTCCCCCGCAACCGCCTTGGCAAGCATGGTCTTGCCCGTTCCGGGAGGGCCGACCAACAACAGTCCTTTGGACATTTTGGCACCGATCTCCTCATATTTTTTGGGGGTGTGCAAATAGTCGACGATCTCCGAAAGGCTCTCCTTTGCCTCATCCTCGCCCGCAACATCCGAGAATTTGATACCGTCCGACGATTTTACATAGATTTTGGCATTGCTCTTGCCCATATTGAACATCATGGAGTTTTGTCCGCCCATTTTTTTCATCATGTGGCGCGAAATAAGCTGTCCGATAAAGATAACCGCAGCGATGGGCAAAATCCAGTTAAAAAGCAACTGCGACAATGCTGACGGTTTCTCAAGGATCTCTCCCGAAAAGCTTGCACCTGCCGCGTACAGCCGCTCGGTTCGCGCGGGATCCTCCACGATTCCGGTTTTGTAGATCTGTGTTTCCTCTTTATCGGTAAACAGGATATAGTTTTCGGAATCCACGATCTGCACCAAACTGATATTTCCCTCTTCGGTCATGGACATAAAGGTGCCGTAATCAACCTCCTTGATCCGCTGCCCCGTGATGTAGGGCATCACAATAAAATTGATCAAAAACAGCACCAAAAACACAATGCCGTAATAAAAAAGCATCGGTTTTCTCGGTTTTTTTACCTCGTTCATTTTTCCTTGTTCTCCTTTTTCAGGTGTGTTTCACTGTTATTTTTCCACATTTGGGGCAGGTCACGTCAATGGTGCCTTTGCCCTTTGGAACACGCAGAACCGCACGACAGGACTTGCATTTGAAATAGCAATGCGTTTTTCGGTCGCGGTGCTTGTTTTTTTGCAAAGCAAAAAAATTGGTTATGGGACGTTTTAGTTTCAGATAAACTTCGTTTTCTTTTCGTCGATTTGCGATCTTGCGTGAAAAACAACGCACATATGTCCAAATCAGTATCGCAAGAGCGGGAATGTACAAAAACATGAGGGGACGAAAGCACGCAAGCAACAACAAAATAAGCGAAATGATCATGAGAAATCGATTCAGCTCATCGGTTCCGTATCTGCCGTACATAAAACGCGCAAACCTTTGTCCCATTCGGGAAAGCCATTGTTTCATTGTCTGTAAAGCACCTTTCTTTTTGTCCGATATCGGCAAACGCCGTTATAACAACAGTATTATACCCATTAATTATAAACTGAATAAAAACAAATTTGCCTTTTTGTTACATTTCATTCATTTTTCGGAAATTATACACATTCGCTTCACAAAAAAACAAGCCCCCTTGGCGTTATATGCTT
>JAFTXB010000083.1 GCA_017461825.1 Clostridia bacterium | reverse complement strand
GTCAACAATGCGGAACAGCAGATAACCTGACAGTTCTGCTCGATCGCGGTCTGAACAAAGGTTTCAGCGGGCACGTCGGTTCCGAGGTCAACAACCTCCAAGCCCTTGCCCTCCAACATCATCTTGACAAGGTTCTTGCCGATGTCGTGGAGATCGCCCTGCACCGTGCCGATGCAGACCTTGCCTGTCGCCTTGACGCCTGCCTCAGCCAGATGCGGCTTGAGGATCTGCGCGCCCATGCTCATGGCTCTTGCCGCTACCAATACCTCGGGAACGTACACCTCGTTGTTCTTAAACTTCTCGCCAACGATCCCCATGCCGTGAAGAAGTCCTTCGTTCAAAATCCGCTCGGGTGCAAATCCCTCGTCAAGTGCCTTTTGTACCAGTTCTTTAACGATCTTTGCCCTACCCTTTTGCAGGTTCTCCGAAATTTCTGCTAACATGCTCATCTTTATCTCCTTTTAGATTCTTTTTATCATGATAAATTTGGTTTACGGTTTCCAATATTCCGCAATCGTTTGCTTTGCCAATTCCACATAGCGTCTGCCGCGCTCATAATCACCGTAAATGGTTCCCACCTCACGCTGTGCTACCTCCAAAAGGCATCCGCTGGATGCTTCCGCGATCCCCTTGAAGCACTTGCGAACGGCATCCTCATCCAAAGGTCCCGGGTTGGTAACGATCTCAGCGCGGGGCTTGCTGTAATATACGATTCGCGATCCGCGAAGGTATTCGCCCACCTGCGGCTCAACATTCCAAGGGGAAACCGACAGCTTGCGCAGATTATCCCACTTTGAAATATAGTCCTCCCAAAGGGTGTCAATTCTTTCACAGCATCCGTAGGACAAGAGCCCGAATCGCTTAACCAAACGGTCGAGATATGGGAATACAAACTCACCAAACATTTCGGGAGAAATAGCCGTTGCTTCCTGTGCCTCCAAGAATCCCCACATTTGCTTTGTGGATGTGATCGGTCCTTCTGCGGGGAGCTCATCAGTAAACGCAAAGCTTTCCTGACCGACAACGGAAAAACCGTTTGTAGGAATCAATAGCTTATTATTTTCTAAGTAATCGTAATATCTTTCGTACATAGAGGCCGCCATATCCATAATCTCGTGCAAGGCCTCGGGAGAATCATACATGGAAACGTAGTAAGTTTCCATACCAATCAGCTTAATAAGCGGATTTGTGATCGCCCCCTTCAAAGCAGTGTGAGTGATGCGAGAAGGCAAAATATCGCCAAACACATCATCCGCATACGCGCACCAAGCCTTTGTGCCTTCGGGATCCACAGAGAAGGAGCCGCCGCGAAACAGATCAATATCTGCCTCCACATCGTCGGTGATCGGCTCGATATGATAGCCGTTTGTGGTCGGAACACGGATCAGATTGGGCGGTGTTCCAAAGGGAGACAAGGTAGTAAACAGATTAACATCAAACGTATCGGTGATGGGAGTGTCGTCATCAAATAACTCTCTGCCAACCATTGCCGTCAGCAATTGCTTTTCCAGCTCACGCGCATCCTTTCCCTCACAACGCATTCTTGGGGTGACAACCTCGTTTACAAAATTCAAAAAAAGCAATCGAACAGTCGGCGTATCACGTATTCCCTTTTCCTGCTTGTGCCACATTTCAAGAATTTCGTCATTACGGGCACAGTGCGCCAATTGAAGCTTTCGTGTAGCAAGCTCTCTCAGTATTTCCCGATCCTTTAAAGATACTTTTTCCATGTTATTCTCCTTTAAGTTATTATAAATCAGTTTTATCAGCTCACTTTTATGTGCCCGATATCAGATCCTTTTTTGAACGGATTCTACAAACGCTTGTACGTCAATGACCTTTCCCGTAAGGCGGGATTCCTCTGCCGCGAAAGACAGCATATGATTCTCGCAGGCAACGGAAATATCGCAAATAGACTTGCTCTCCGTATTCCCCGTGAGAAGATCGTGGAAGGAATACACGATGCCTCGGTCCCCTCCACCGTGACCTCCCGTGATCGCCTCGTTGACAATTGCATCCGTAATCTTGATCTCATGGCTTTCCTGTGTCATAAAGTCGAAAACAGTAATATGATCGTCCTTCATATTTCCGGTGATGGAACCCTTGGTTCCCATGATGACAATGCTGCGTCCGCTCTTATTAAATGCTTCCATGGTTACATTAACCGTAACCCCACCCTCAAATTCCATATTTACGATCTGATGATCTACTACATCGTTATTGCATTGGAACACGCATTTGCCGTATTCGGTCTCGCGTAGAGCCTTTTCCACATCGGCATCGGTGGGTGCCACACGCTTGGTGGCAGAGGTACGGAACCAAGTGTTTGTAGTATCGTCCAGATATATCTTAACGGCGTTATAGCAGCAGGTATCGGCATGCGGGCAACCGTCGATGCAGCGAAGAGGCGCCCCCTTTGGTTTGTTTGCCTCGGTGAAGTAAGAAAGAGATCCAAAGCTCTGTATGCGTTGGCAAGGTTTATCCACAAGCCACTGCAAAATATCAAGGTCGTGACATATCTTTTGGAGCACCATGGGACTGCTTTCCCGGCTGTTTTTCCAGTTGCCGCGCACAAAGCTGTGGCTTTGATGCAGATTGCCCACATGCTCTGCATGCTGAATACTCATTACATCTCCGATCACACCGTCATCAATACATTTTTTCAGCAAGTTAAAGAAAGGTGTATAACGAAGCACATGGCATACCAAAACCTTGACTCCCTTTTGATTGGCATGTTCCGCAATACGGATACACTCCTCGGGAGTTGGCGCAATGGGTTTTTCCAATAGAATATCATAGCCTCGGTCAATTGCAATCATTGTAGGCGCAAAGTGATCCCTATCCATATTTGCGATGATTGCCGCGTCTGCCAGCTTTGGCAACTCCAACAAGGGCTCCCACGTCGTAAAACAAAGTTCCTCCGGAATATTGTGCTTTTTCCGAATGTACTCTCTACGGTCCTCAATGGGTTCTGCCACCGCAACCACCTCATAGCGATCGGCAAGCTCAAACATAATATTCGTATATTGCAATCCGCGTAAACCCGCACCGATTAAAATGACCTTTTTCTTTTCCATTATGTAATTCTCCTGTCAGTTAGTTTATATATCCTCTTTATCACATATAGAATATTGATATTTTTATATCCAAAGAATACATTTTCCCGACCCCATAACATTTCCGTTCATCAAAAATGTTTTAAATGCACGGCGTAAGGAAGTATCCTCGGGAAGTTCATTCAAATTCATATCCGGATCCCACGGGCGGTTGAAAATTCGCCAAAAATCATGATTGGTAGGATCGGGCACAGCATCCACAACCGTAAAGCGTTCGGCAAAGCTCCGCAAATTAGATCCTTTAGGGAACAACTCGACATGCGGTGGATACAACATCCATGAGCTACAGTAAACCGGCATTGAGTCGCTTGTAAGCTCCTGTGCAAAAAATGCTTTGGCGCGTAAAAGTGAATCTTCTACCAAGTCCGGAGTCAATGTTCCCGCCGACGGAATATGACAGTTGTATACGGTTTGTCCCTTTTGCAGATTTGAAACACCCTCGTAAGGAAAGGCTTTTCGTTCATATTGCAGCCGTCCCAAACCAAACCGTTCTAACCGATAGAATTCAGGAAACCAAAAGGTAACGAATGTTCCCCACACGCCCCGATTCACATAACACTCTACAAGCTTGTAGGTCAGATCCTTTGCCGTATTCCAAAAAATATCCTCTGAAATACCGTTTTTGCGGTAGGCCTCCAAAAGCCTTGGCAGCATGCTCACCAAAAACACCATGTCAACGGTTTCGCGCGGAACATCGGTTTGCTCCGCAATCGCAGCAAGTGAGACCAGAAAATCACCCTTTTCATGATGAAAAAGTGCAGCCTCTGCCTCCTTAAAAAGCGGGTTTAACGTATCATTTGCAAAAAGATTTTTTTGAGCGGATTCCAAAACGGTTATTGATTCTTGAGGAAATTCTAACCGATGCATAAAATCAACTGTAGTTAAAATCTTTGACATGCTTGTTCTCTCCTTATAAAATCAAGACTTATTTTCACCAAGCACCGTTTCTTCCAAAACACGGTCGCCGTCATTGAAAACAATACGAATGCCATCATGACTCCATATGATTCCGCACCCTGCAAAATACGGATTTTCACGGTCAACCAATGCTCCCACCACGGTTGGAAATTTCATGCCGTATCCATCATACTTTCCGCCCGGATAAGCAATATATTGCCAATGCGTATGACCGGACAGCACAAACTCGGGATCGATCTGATCATTCAACAGTTCTACCCATTTTTTAAACAGTGGAGATTCCTTTGCGTCGGGAGCCATATCACACCGCGTAAACGGAACGTGAGAAATGACAATTCGATGCTCTACTCCCTCTGCGTTGTATTCATTTTTTTCGTTCTTTACAACATTCTCAAAAAATTCGGTTTCACGCTCACGAAACGCATGACAACAAATAGTACCGTTGTATTCTTTGTGTTCATCTTCCTTATCCTCGCCCAGATCAAGCAGGATCGCCCAAATATTCCCCATGCGAATCGTATAATAACTGTTTCCATGCTCCACGGGCATATACTCGCAAAGCTTCTCTGCGCACTTGCCGCGAAGATCATGGTTGCCACGGGAAATGATGACGGGTATCTCACCTCCCGTAAGTTTTTCTATGATCCGATAATACAAAATAAAATTGGCAGAATCGCCGCTATTACTCAAAATATCTCCGTTCAGAATCAAAAGGTCTATTTCGCCGTATAACTCCAAAAATTTTTCTGCCGCGGCTATTGGCTGCTCATACATTCCGTGCGTATCGGAGATCATATATGCGCGAACCGTATCGCTTTTCATAGGGCGAAAAACAAATGTTTGGTCTTGTGTTTCTCCAAGGACGGGAGAATACGGTTTTCTCTCAAACACTTCACGCCAATATACCGTATACTCCTTTGCGTGATCCAAAACGGACATTGGAACGGTTATGCGGTGGATGTCGGTATCCGAACGTAAAATTCCGTTGCTTTCATCATAAAAGGTTTTTCCGCCCACTTTTATCCACATAACAGCCGATGCATTTACAGGGATCATGATCTGATATTCATCTTTTACTGCACATACAGCAGGCGTGCATTTCATAATAGTAGACAGCATCTTTTTAATACTCCGCCTTTCTTCTCAAATGTTTTAAACCTTTACAACACGTGAATATCAAACAACTCCAAGGCCAAACAACCGAATGACCTTGGAGTTGTTAGGGCTCACGATATAATGTTTTCAAAGCATGATACTTTGAAACAGTCCCTATTGGGGTTTGTTTGATTATTTACCGTCACCCCAAGCGACATGGTCGATAAACGCATCGCCCGCAACCTCGCTGTAGTTCAAGCGGTTGCTGTCCGACGCCTCATCCTTGGCAACAGGAGTGGGATGCGGATTGGAAGGATCAAAACGGTAAGCACTGAAATGAGAGTAAGGAAACTCGAACACGGTAATGACATCGCCTCCCGCGATCCATGTTTCACGCGCGCTCTTCATCCCTTCCAAATTCCAGTTAAACAGTGCGATCTGTTCGCTTTCGTCCATATTATCGGCATTCAGGTAATGCGCTTCTGAAGTAGGCCATAGCACAACTTCCGGACGGATCGCTTTATAAAGCTCAATCATATTAGGCATATTCAGCCCATGACCGTTTCGTACTCCGTGATGCGCCAGTTGAAGAATATCGCTTCGCAAATAATCTCCGTACATCGACAGCAAAACGGATGCGGGGTAATCACTGATATCACCCGTAAAGAGTACTCGTTCGCCCTCTACGTCTACCGTGAAAACCATAGAACTGTTATTAAAGTTATCCAACACCAACGGGAGATAATTATCGATGGTATACAGAATCTCTACAACCGCGTTTCGGATATAGTATTTCTGACCTGTATGCGCCTTTATGACTTTACAGTTGGGAAGCGTTGCCGCCAACGAGTGGGTGGCATTGTTCTCATCACTTCCGCTCTCCATGTAGGCAAACGAGTTAGGCATGTTTTTGACTACATACTCAACCTTTACCCGATCCCGATAGGCACCCGCAAAATTAACAAATGCCTGATAATGGTCAGGGTCATTATGAGTAATAAACCAAGCCGCAATGACAATTTGTTCGCCCGGAGCTTTTGCCTTCATATAGTTGTATATACGTTCACCGTCGTTATAAAAGCCACCGTCGATCACAATAAAGGAGCCATCGGCAAGCTGATAAACATACGACATTCCAATATAGGGATAATCATTTGCCTCGGTGCCAAGACCAAACTGTGCAAGCGAAGTGGTAATTCCGTTAACAGGCGTCCAAACGTTATCGCTTTCCAAGCCCACAAGTGCCTTTTTGGATTCGATTGTAATACGCGCGGAGTTCTCGTAAGGATACCATTCTGCACTGATCAAATATTTATCATTTGTATAGGTAGCAAAACGGTTTTCTTTGATAACATTGGAAGTATAAAGCGTGTAGCCTTGATTTGCCAGCTTTCCAAGATATGCGTCGTATTCTGCCACGGTGGACTGTTTCATAATAGCCAACGACGCATTCTGACCTTCATCTGCGGTTACAGGCAACCTTGATCCTGCGCTCTCATACCGAGGCAGATTATTGATCATCTCATCGTTTGTTCCGGTTAAGCAAAGATTTCCGGCAACAGTAATATTACCTTCTCCGTCCGAGCCTTTTTTCACAGCTTGAATGGTCTGTGTGATTGCCTTGCGGAGCGCATCGCGAGAAAAGCCGGTAACCACCAGTTTTTTTCCTTCAAAACGAACCGTCCAATCTCCGTATCCGATGCTGTTCATTACACTTTTAGATTCCGGATAGCCCGTATCTCCGATCAAAATTTCGGTTGCATCGGCATTATAACCCTTACTGTCGGCCTCGGAGATCAAAACCACGCCGTTATTGGAGCGATTTACAAGCGCTTCATATAGGGACTGGATAGATTCCTTGACATCTTCTGCCGTATCGGTCGGATAAATGATTTTAAAATGAACCTTTTTATTTGTGGCAATATGCACGTCGGGAACAGGCTCCTGCCCGGCGTCCGTGGTTTCACCGTTTGTCTCTGTTGGCTCTTCGCCTACCGCTTCATTTGCACAAGCTGTAAAAAGCCCCATGACCAAAACAACGGCAAGCAACAACAAGATCAGTTTTTTGTTCATCATAGCTCACACGATATCCTTTCTTCGTTTTTTAGCAAACAAGGCGATCGCCGCAAAGGGCGACCGCCTATTCTGTTTAGTTTGCCTGCGTAAGAGGCGCAGCCTCTGTATCTGCAACGCCGTTTACTATAGTACCGATCGCTTCTTCACTATAAACCTTTTCACCGTTGATCACCACGTAGGATTTTACGTAGAAATCAACCTGACCGATGTTGGTAGGAACATCGTCCACAGACAAAGCGCAGAGGTATGTTCCGCCAAGCTCTGCCGCCGTAACGGCTACAACGGTGCCGTTTTCGGTTGCGTTAATCTTGGAATAAACGTGAGTTGCCTTAACTACCCATGTCTTTTCCTTCAATACTCCGCCTTCAAGGTACTTAGCAGTTACCTCAAAGCCTGCCTCGGAGCCCTGCAACGACTGCAAAGTTGCAATAAAGCGAACGCTCTGCGTGTTGGCATTGGTTGCCTCGGTGTGCTGCATTGCAACAACCTTGGAATAGCTGTTATCAAAGATACGTACCTCAAGGGTAGCGTCGTTGTGAACCGTATAAGGCGCTGTTGCAACAATGTTTGTTCCCTTATAGAACCAAACAGCAGTTTCGTTCTCGTTTACGTCAACTTCCGGGAACGCCTCGATAACGTCATCGGTCTGCGCATATACGTGCTTCAAAACGGTTCCGTCCTTCACGAACTGAATGTTCTTATTTGTTGCAACGTTACCGCCGTAAACGGTGATGTCCTTTACATAAACGATCGGCTTTGTAAGATCCCAATTGCTGATAGCATCGGAATAAACCTTAACAGCAAGGCTCAGCTTATTCTCCGCATAAACATTGGGGAATTTTTCAGTTGCGCCAATGGTAACGCTACCTGCGTAAACGCCGCCAATATACAGCGTCCACTTGTAGCCGTCAATCTCCATGGTAAAGCGAGTAAAGCCGTCATTATCACTGTAAGCCGTCCAGATATTGGAAAAGCTCATTCCGCTTGAATAGTAATTGGAACTGTATTCCGCAACGGTGGTAAAGGAATTGTCATAGAGATAGAAGCCCTGAGATTCTCTCCACCACTCACCGGTAATACAGAAACCAATGTTGGCGGTCTGCTCTTTCTTCATATAGAAATCAATGGTATATTTGCTGTCGGCATCCAAAGGAAGGGTGGTTTGCACACCTGCCCACATCCACTCATTGCCGTCCGCATACTCCGTATCCTTCAGTGAAGGATCGGGATAGAGGGCGTTGGCGATCTCACCGTTCAGAGCATTTTGGTTTCTGACGGGCTTGCTTACGGTTACGTCCTCAAAATCGGTAGTGCAGCCTTCTGTGCTCATCACGGTGGGAACCTTCAAAAGCACATCGCCGTCTCTATAGTTATTTACGTTGGTGTACTGCAGTTCACCGGAATACACCTTGATATTTTTCATCTCAGCAAATGCCTGATTTGCCTCAGACGTATCGCAACGGGAGCGTACACCGAGAGCCAGACAGTCGTTCAAACCATAGTAATCCGAGGGAAGCGTCATGACGCCAATCTTTTGGCTGTTAATATAGAAAGTAACGCTAAATCCATCAATGGTAATGATATAGGATTGCAGTTCCTTTACGTTGACACTGCTGCCATAGGAAATTTGATTGCTTGAAGACACTTCTTCCCACCACTTCATACCGGGAGCAAGATATGCCTGCTGCTCTCTATAGCCAAGGTATACACCGTATGTGGTGTTATTGGCAGTTACGTCACCCTTGGCACCGGGTGCGGAGAATACGAATCCGCCGTAATTAAAGTCCGCGATCATCTTTGCATCAAAGGTAATGATATACTTGGATGTAGCGGTAAGCGGGAGATTGGTGTGACCGACAAAGCTCGCCCATTGACCGCCGCCAAGACCTTCCGAAACGCGAAGGGTGTCACCGTCTACATATTCCTTGTCGTACTGAATCTGCGCGTTTCCCGAAGTGTAGGAGTAAGTGCTGTTTGCTACAGCATTGGTATTGTCAGCAAGGTTATCAATGTCAAGAAGAAGCTCATTGACAGGCTGCTCAACAACGCCGCCATCATAAATCTTGATGTTTTTCATAACAGCGACCTCAGAGTTTGCGCCCGCGGTGTTGGCTCTCGAGCGAACACCCAAAGAAATATAGGTGCCCAGTCCCCAGTAGTCTGCGGGGAGCGGCATTGTGCCCATTGCCTGACCGTCAATATACAAGCTTACGTCAAGACCGTTGATCGTGATCAGATAAGAATGCTGTTCCTTTACATTTACGTCACCAATGGAAACCTGACGGTTAGCGGTAACCTCTTCCCACCAGTTCATACCGGTTGCAACGTACGCTTCGCCCGAGCCGTTACAGTCGCCGTATGCAAAGTAAACGCCCTGTGTCGTTCTGTATGCGCTTTGCTCTCCAATGGCACCCGGTGCGGTAAAGCAGAAGCCGCCGTAGTTGAAGTCCGCGATCATTTTTCCGTCAAAGGAAATGGTGTACTTGGATGTAGCGGTAAGCGGGAGATTGGTATGACCGATAAAGGTCTGCCACTGACCGTTTCCGTTATAGTCGGTTACAACGGTGTCGCCCTCAGGACGCTCGGTATCATTTTGAATGATTGCACCTTCGGTGGTATAAGTATAATTGCTACCTTCCGCAGCATTTGTGGTATCGGCAAGATTGTCAATATCCAAAAGTAGGTTGCTTTCGGGATTGGGCACCCAATGAGTAGCGGTGGAATTCAACGTATAGCCCGGCGTTGTCAGCGTTTTCGCAATAACGCTAAGGGGCATTGCCATGATCAAGAGAAGCACAGCAAGCGAGACAGAAAAAATACGCATTGTTTTTTTCATGGTAAAATTTCTCCTTAATTTAAATATAAAACTTTTTGGGGTTCCGAAAATTAAATATCAGTCATTTGAACGATTCCAGTTTACAATATCGATCACATCACCCTCTAACTGATATATGCGAGATAGATCCAAAGACAGATCCGATGCTGTTAAAATGTCTTCCGCAGACAGTTCAACAGTTAAAACGCAAGGGGACACATACTGTTTCATAGTGTTAGCCTCCTTTCTTTCAATTTCAAGCAAGGTTTTGCAAACGTTCCAGCTTTCGGGCTACAGATGCCGCAACCGCACCCTCACAGCTCTCAAACACACCTGCAAGACCTTCGCCCTTTGCCTCACAAACCGAGATCATACTGGAGTAAAGTCCACCCGTAGACCACAGATAGCAAAGCTCGTAGGCACGGTTATTAAAAGCGACCTCCAACATGCGCACATCCTCGGCATGCTGCAATACATATGCGCCGAAAATGTATTCATTCAGCTTAGGAGAAACGCTTTGTTTGGATTCATAGGAAAGAAGATCAATAATGCTTGCAACCTTATTCAAATCCTCTCCCTGTACCGAAGTGCATATAGTAATGCAGTTAGAGCCGTAAGTAGAAATGAAGGATCTGTAGTTCGTTTGCGTTTCATCGATCTTGGGCATGGGAACAACGCCAAAGTTCAAGCCCTCATCATCAAACGTAGCAAGATCCATAACCGCGCAGATCTCGGTAAACTGAATATTTTTGTTAAATACCGAATCCTCCCAGTTCGCTGCTACCGCATAGCCGGAATTCAGGAACGCCATGATCTTTTGCAGATCATTGATCTGTTTCTCGGTTTGGTTCAAAATAAAAATATCGTCTGCATCCTTTTGTAGCAAGGAATTGTTTGCGGCAATATTCAACGTCAGAATATCAGCAGGCTCGTAGCAGAAGCCCCAATAATCGGTGTTATCCATAGTACCGTCGCCGTTCTTATCAACCGTTGCCATCTTTGCAAGCTCTGTGTAGGTTGCCAACGTCCATTTTCCGGCATCCACCAATTCATACATATCCATGTTGTAAGCGCTTTTAAGATTCAAGCCTTCAAACATGGCAGCATTGAAGGCAACACACTCGGTTGCCAGGTCATCCTGATACAGCAGATCTCCTGTCAGGAAAAACAAATGGTTGGCAAAGGTGCCTTGATAGCGCAACGACTGATCGTAATACGACGCATCGATATTCATACAGGATACTTCGTTCAAATCATATACAAATCCTTCTTGTGCTAAGGACGGCATATCGTTCATTTTGAAGCTCCACATATCATAGGCTTCGTTGCCTCCCGTAAGAGCTGTGTTTCTTGCGGTAGACACCCAATCATCGGCTTTGAATTCGACAACACTGAAATTGTAGCGTTCGTTAAGTGCCTCATTGCGGTTATATGCCGCTTGCGCAATGATACTGCCCATAAAGTCACCCGAAATGTCATCACTCGTCCACATACCGGACCCGCGCGTGAGAACACGGAATTCATAACCGCCAAAGTTCTCAAGATAAGGTATGGGTGCCGCTTCGGGATCGTACACCTCATCGGTATTGGGCTCGGTTTCCGAGTCGATCGGATCTGTGTTAACAGGCGGCGTTTTTTCATTGGAACAGGAAGCAACCGTTGCCACCAGCATCAGCAACGCCAATGCAAAACAGAGAATGTGCAGTGTTTTGCGCGATTTTGAAAATGACATTTTTTCCATAGAACCACTCCTTTTTATTTTTTCGTTTTTTTCAAGTGTTGTCACCAAACACCCGTTTTTTTGTCGAATTTAATTTATAACTGTATATATTTTACAACTTACAAAGAGATATGTAAATTACATTAATTCGCAAATACATTGTTTTTTCTGACATTCATTCATTCAAATTTGTACAAGCGCTCATTTTTACAACATCAAAGATACTGTCACATCATAAACGCGACTTCCTTCCGAAGCCTCCCATAAAACAGCCCGCCGCTATAAAGCAAAGCAGAGGAGCAACATATCCAACCGACACAGCCGCGCCGCACCCCTTTTTTTCGGTGGGAGTGGAAGGAGCGACGGCGGAAGTTTGGGGAGATGTCTCCAAAGGCGCGGTATCGGTCTCATCCACTGTCTCATTTTGTGTGCGATCGGTATTGAGCAATGAGTTCTCCACCGAAAGAGCCCCCTCACTTATACGGATTTCCGAAATGGATCCGCAGAACAGGCGGCGGATCAATCCCTCGGGGTCTGCTGTTTTGAAACTTCCAATGTTCCAACACTCCGCTGTTCGAAATCGGTTCTGCCGTTATGGGAAATACCAATATTGCGGATAAAAGTGTCAGTAGTAAAAGCCACGCAATTTTTCTCATAAACTCCTCCTTATACGGTTTTGCGGGGACCTCTGATTTTCGAAGTCCCCGCTTTTATTATAGCATTGTTATTTTAGAATGTAAATTGTGTTAATTCGCACATACATTGCGTTTTTACACATTTCTGATGCTTTTTGGCGTAACGCCGTATTGCTTGGTAAAGGCTCTGTAAAACAGCGCGTAGTCTTTATATCCAATTATACCGGCTACCTCGGTTGGAGTTAAACCGTTTCTAAGCAATGTCATTGCAAGCTCCATTCTTCTCTCCATGATGTACTGTTTGGGCGAAATACCAACCACATCCTTAAATACCCTGTTGTAATGTTTTGCTGAAATTCCCAGCATGTTGGCAAGCTCTTGAACCGATAGTGAAAAATTATTGTCATGAAGAAAATGCTTGCTTAAATCCACATAACTATTATGGTGCTTAATGGCTAAATATCCGTTGGCATCGTCTGTCACACTTTTTTTCTGAAAAGAAAACACCATTTTCATAAGCGCGTTTGAGTAGTCAAGCAGATCGATTTTTTTATGATCCAAATGAATATAGTGCTCTAACAACGGAATAACCTCGTCTATGTAATCGCATGGAAAGATCAGTTTTAAGGGGTCTAATCCCATTTTTTTTGCAAACGGCACAACCTCTTCCCCTCTGATCATTAACCAATAAAACTCGAACGGATCATTTGGATCGGAAGCAATGGAGTGTGGCATTAACGGCCATGAAACGAACGCCGTTCCCGGTGTGATCAGCTCGCCGTTATAATACCCTCTTCCCTTTACACAAAAATGAAAAATCAAACGTGTTCTCCAAACACGATTCTCAGCCACCTTGAGAGGATCCGCCTTTTCGTGTCCAACCACCCAAAGCCATACTGCCGGGGGATGATTTTCCGTTGGATAAAGATAGACACATTTCTTGTAATAGGGACATGCTTCCACTTTTTGAAACACATTGGAGTCATCTTCCTCCCACAAATATTTCTCCCCTTCTCCCGCCATATAACGTACAAACACTGTCGGAAAATCCCCCTTGCATTATTTCGCATTTTGTTGTCTATATTATATTTTACTAAAAAAAGTCAAGTTTGTCAAGAACATTATTTTTCCATTGTGTCCCCTCTCAAAAAGCAAGCGCAGCCATAGCTTGCATTTGTTGTCTTGCCCCAGATTACACGGCACGTTAAAAGGGAGCTTGAAAGGATAGGAAAAGGGGAAAGGGAAACATCTTTCAAGAAGTTTCCCTTCCCCCGCAAAAAATATATCTATTGTGTTTATATTCTCGCTACACCGGTTTTGTAAGCGGCGTCGATAACAGCTTGTGCCACAACGGGAGCCACACTCTTATTGAGCGCGGACACGATAATGTTCTCCTCGTTGACCTCATCCTCAGGGATAAGGGATGCCAGTGCGTGAGAGGCAGCGACCTTCATTTCCTCATTGATGCAGGATGCGCGGCAATCCAGCGCGCCGCGGAAGATACCGGGGAACGCAAGAAGATTGTTGATCTGGTTCGGGAAATCCGACCGTCCCGTACCAACAATGCGCGCGCCCGCCTCTTTTGCGAGGTTGGGCATGATCTCAGGCGTGGGATTTGCCATCGGGAATACGATGGAATCCTTTGCCATGCCGGCGATCATTTCCTTGGTTACAATGTTGGGAGCAGATACGCCAACGAAAATGTCGGCACCCTTCATAGCATCTGCCAGAGTTCCCTGCATATGGCCTGCGTTGGTGATCTTTGCCATGGCAGCCTGTGCGGGGTTAAGCGTTTCGTCACCGTCGCAAAGAATACCGTGAATGTCACACATCAGCAGCTTTTTGGGGTCTGCGCCCATGTTGATCAAATGCTTGGCAATCGAAATACCGGCCGCGCCCGCACCGCTCATAGTGATGCGAACCTCACCCAGCTTCTTGCCAACCACCTTCAGTGCGTTGAGCAGAGCCGCAGCTACCACGATCGCAGTACCGTGCTGATCGTCATGGAATACGGGAATATCACAGGTCTCTTTCAGGCGGCGCTCGATCTCAAAGCAACGGGGTGCCGAGATATCCTCGAGGTTGATACCGCCAAAGCTACCTGCCAGCAGCGTAATGGTGTTAACGATGGTATCCACGTCCTTGGAGCGGATGCAAAGCGGGAATGCGTCCACATCGGCAAACTCCTTGAACAGCACGCACTTGCCTTCCATAACGGGCATACCTGCCTCGGGACCAATGTCGCCTAAGCCAAGTACAGCGGTTCCGTCGGTGATGACGGCAACCAGATTCTTGCGGCGCGTCAGCTCATAGGACTTGTTAACATCCTTCTGGATCTCCAGGCAGGGCTCGGCAACGCCGGGGGTGTATGCAAGAGAGAGGTCCTGTCTGTTCTCCACGGGTACGCGGGAAACGACCTCGATCTTGCCGTTCCATTCATAATGCTTTTGCAGTGATTCTTCTCTGATGTTCATGTTTTTACCCTCTATCTTGATTAGTCCTCAAAGGGGAACTTGTAATTCAGGCCAAGCTCGTCGCGAACCGCGATGAATTCCTTCTGTACCGATTCGTTGATCGGAACGCCTGCGTGACGCGCAAGACGGATCTCGTACTCCTTCTCGCCTGCGGTGTAGATGCGCTCTGCATCGGGAGCTTTTTGTGTGGAGCGAACCTCTCGGATGATGTCACCCGCGTTCTTACGGCAAGCCTCCTCGCCAAGGAAGTGGTCGGTGTCGATGGCAATGAAGAAGTGTCCAAGACCGAAGGGACGCTTGTTGCCGTTTTCGTCCTTACCCGTCAGATACTGACCGTAGTGGCCGTTTGCAAGAACAGCGGAAAGCAACTCAACGAACATTGCAAAGCCGTAGCCCTTGTAGCCGCAGCCCTCTTCACCGGGGCCACCCAGCGTGCAAAGAGCCGCCTCACCGCGTGCCATTGCCTTGAGTGCCTCGTCGGCTGTTCCCTCGTATGCTTCGCCGTTCAGATCGACCAAAGCGCCCTTGGGAGCATCCTTGCCAATACGCGCGTAGTACTCCAGCTTTCCGTTTTGGTAGGTAGAGGATGCCGCGTCAAAGTTAAAGTCAAACGCCTCGTCGGTAGGTACGCCCAGCGTCAAAGGATTGGTTCCGAATGCGCCCTTTACACCAAAGGTGGGAGCCACGGTGGGACGCGCGTTGGTACCCGTCAAACCGATGCAGCCTGCCTTTGCTGCCATCGAGGTGTAGTAGCCGGCAATACCGTAATGGCAGGAGTTGCGCACAACGACCATGCCCATACCGTATCTCTTTGCCTTTTCAATTGCCATGCTCATCGCCTTGTAGCCGATAACCTGTCCCATACCGTCGTGTCCGTCCACAACCGCGGTGGTCTCGGTTTCCTTGATCACCTCAAAGTTGGTGATAGGGTTCTGAATCCCCGCCTTGATACGGTCCAGATATACGGGCTTGAAACGGTTGCAGCCGTGGGACTCAATGCCTCTCTTGTCCGACTCCAAAAGAACATCGGCACAGATCTCTGCGTCTTCGCGCGGAATACCGTATCCAACGAAGGCGTCGATCACGAAGCTTGTAATTGTTTTCCAATCAACGATATTTGTTTTTGCCATGGGAATTTTCCTCCTGCATTTTTATTTCTACAACAACATTGTATCATATCCAAATTAAAAATGCAAGAGTTTTTTGAATATTTTTGCTTGTTTTTATCAAAAAATTTGTAATTCCTTATCGTTTCTGCGCATTGTTGAAAATTTCTCATCAAAATGGTGAAAATCATTAGAAATCAAAGCGTGACCGTGTCGGTGTGATTCGATATAGTAATTGGAATGAAAGCGTGATTTTCATTGGTATATTGTGTGCATAACGCTACTTCATTCATGATTAGGCATTATTTTCAATCAATCACGCCGTCCTCTGCAAGAAAAGGCGCAATGTCCTCGCGCGTCAATCCCAAATAATCGCAAACGTCATTGGCGATCTCGATCCGTTTCAACCCCCCAACGGAATGGGAATCCGATCCAAAGGTGAATTTACATCCAACCTGCTTTGCAATGGCAAATACACGCATCAATTCATTAGATGATAGATCCAATCCATTGATTTGTACAGAACCGGTGCTGATCTCCACATAGGCATTCCGTTTTTTTGCCTCTGTAAAACAACTCACCAGATCCTCATCACGCAAAAAACGCATATATCCGTTTCGGATCTCGGGCGTTCTTCCGATCAACTCAAAGGGATGGGCAATGACGGTTGGAACAGTACCGCAGATCTTGATAAACTCCTCATTTTCCATCAGCGCATGGAAATTATCAACCGCAGAGCGGGCGATAAACTCCCCAACGTTGGTCTTCATTTCGGGAACGTATTTCATCAGCTGTGCTTCTTTCAATACGTCATAATGCGTCATTGCCTTCAGCGTATCTTCCTCCAAAAAAGGACATGCCTCACGGATCCTGGCTTTGATCATTTCCCTGACTTCTATAATCTCGGGATAGTCCGCCATCACATAGTTCCGATTTCCTATGTGGCTATGCGGAACCAACAGATAGTCAAAATGCGACGCTCCCTCAACACTCATGCCAAGAATTCCTTTGCAAGCAAAGAAATCTGTTTCCGCGCCAAACAAGCAACGAATTCCTTCGGGTGCTTGTTTCAAAGCGGTCTTGGCTTCCTCTGCCAAGGAAATGGTTTGAGGACGGTAAAACCTTGTAGCTCCGCTGACACGTTCATCCCAAACGTGATTGGAAAGCCCAAACACGCGGTTTCCAAGCTCCATCTGCTTGGCAATAAATGCCTCCGTAGATGCGCTACGGTCAGTGCAACAATGGGAAAATACGTTATGTGTGTGTATATCGTGTACGATCTTCATTTAAATCTCCATTCTGTCGCTAACCATGATCGGATAGCGGCGTTTTAATATATTTTCGTTTTTTATAAAAATACAACCGCAATCTTTAACGTGTACATCTTAATCACATTCTTCGGAATGTGCTTTTTTTATGAAAATGCCGTACGGAAAAGAAATCAAAATTCCTGCTATCATCAGCGACATCCATACAAGTATCAAATTTTTCCATCCAATGGCAGAAACGGCATTTGCAAAGATAATATTTGCCAATGCGGCAGCCATATAGCTTAAAAAATCAAGGAATCCCGTAACCGAAGATACCATTCCCGTATCACGAAGTCCCGGACAGTATTTACACCACATGATCGATGCAACACACCCCGACCCCATAATGGCGATTACCAAGCAAACAATATTCAAAATTGGATGCTTGATCAACCACACACACCCAAAAGCCACCGCTGCAATACTGAACATGAGAAGTATCGTCTTGTTCATACTGCCGAATCGTTCATATACAAATACCGCAATAAAAACGGTCAATGATATGATCAGTGTAATTGTAGAAAAAACAGTGGCAGAGCGTTGCGGCGAAAATCCGAGATACTGCGAAAGGTATGTTGGTAACCAAAACACCACAGATGTGCGGACGATTCCCGTAATCACCGCAATCAGACAAAACTTGACGATCTGATACTTCAGTAGCACCTTGACCTTGGCTTTTCCGCCCTTTTCACTCATTTCATATCTTCCATATCTTACAAGGTTCTTTTTTTCCAGCTCCCTAAAACAGACAAACGCGATCATTCCGATAAGAAGTAAAAAGCTACCTCCAACGAAAAACACCGAACACACAGGGAGAAGTGCCGCCAGTAAGCCTGCCACAGGTGTCCCCAACAAACACGCCACCTCATATCCGGTACTGCATCTTACCACATAGATAGGATCCACATTCTCGGCTACCACCTTTGTCATAGGGGCGTATATCATGGCAAGAAAAAAGCCCGAAACACCGTAAATAAGCACAAAGCCGATATTAGAAGCAGGAATGAACCGGACGGCAAGATTGCAGATGCCCGCAAGAATCAATCCGAAGCTGATCATATGTCTTGCTTTTATTTTGTCTCCGATCTGACCGTTGATCAGCTGACCGACAGCATATACCGCAAAGAACAAAGAGGATGCCATGCCGATATATTCTTCGCTAACCCCCGACTCCAACATTTGTGGAGACACGGCACTGAGAATATTCCTCGCGACATACACCGCAAAATACGATATGGAACACAGCGTGCCGAGTAATATAGCAGTTTTTAGATTATTTCTTTTTAACAACCCATTTTTCATAATTTGAAACCACTTCAAACCGATTTATACTTTTGTTTTT
>JAFTXB010000082.1 GCA_017461825.1 Clostridia bacterium | reverse complement strand
TATGGTTGTTGCACTTCTGACCGGTGTAATCAGCTTTATGGCATTTGCCACGGAAACCACCCCTCTTGGCTATAGCGCAAGCCGTGTAGTCAAGAAAGATGTTACAGGCATCACAAACTTCAAGGACTTTGACGCCAACTCTGATAAAACAGAGTACGTTGTCAGCGACCTTGAGGGCCTGAACAAGCTTGCCACCATTGTTACCGGCGGCAAAACTCTCGCAGGCGTTACCATTTACCAGACCGCTAACATTTCCGGTAAGGGTCTCGGTACGGATGGCGCAAACGCCCCCTTTGCAGGTATTGGTAAGGATCTGAACAAGATCTTTGCAGGTACTTACGATGGACAGGGCTACTACGTTAATGACCTTACCGTTAAGAATACTTCCAGCAATATGGTAGGATTCTTTAACTCCGCTAAGGGAACAATCCGCAACGTTGTTCTGGGTGACAACTTTATCGTTGATACCACCAAGAGCCAGGTAGGCGGTCTTGTTGGCGCAGTTCGCCCCGGTGATACTCCCGCTGTTATCGATAACTGCTACATTGCGGCTACCGTTAAGGCAGGCGGCTCTCTTTGTGGCGGTGTTGTCGGTCAGGCAGACTGGGATGCCGCACAGAATCCCAACTCTGCAATTAAGATCACCAACGTTACCTTCAACGGCAGCGCAACCATTGCAGGCGGTCGTGCGGGCGGTCTTCTCGGCCGTGCAGCAGCCGTTGATCTTGAAATTGACAACTGCGTTGTAGCAGGCACACTGCTCACCGGTACCGCAGAAACCCCCAAGGCTTCTGCCGATGCAGACGGCACGGGACTGAAGAAGGTCAGCTCCTTTGGAGGATTCGTTGGTGAGACCACCAAAGGCGCAGACAAGATCTCTATCAAGAACAGTGTAAACGTTGCAAACATTACATCGGGTTGCTCGGCAGCTGCATTTGTTGGCGCGCTTCCCAAGAACTCGGGCGCAACCATCGTAAACTGCACCAACTACGGAACCATTACCAACACGGTTGCTTCCGGCGGAAACATTAAGGTTGGCGGCAACGATTATGCAATCGAGTACCACTCCGCACTCGTTGGATTCATTAAGAATACGGGTGTTACGCTCGTTATTGGCGATGATTCCAAGGATCTTGCAGGACAGACTGCTCCCGCATTTGAAAAGGTCAACTTTAAGCCCGCTGTTGTAGTTGTAGGCGGCTACAGCGCAGCAGCTGTTGTAAAGAAGGACACCACCGGCATGACCGACATCAAGAATTATCTTGATGCTACCAACAAGACAGAGTACACTCTGAGCGACTTGGAAGGTCTCCAGACATTGGCTGCTCTCGTTACAAATGGCACCACCACCTTTGAGGGTGTTACCATTTACCAGACTGCCAACATCATCGGCGGCGGCGCAGATGATCCCACATCCAATTTTGCGGGAATCGGTAAGCCTAAGTTTGAAGATACCAGTAAAACATTTGCAGGCACCTTTGACGGACAGGGCTACGTGATCGATTACATCAATATCACCGGTGCCGCTCCCGCAGGCTTCTTTAACAACCTGAACGGAACCGCTCGCAACATCGTTTTGGGCGAGCATATCGTTGTAAAGGGTACCAACAAGACCGGCGGACTTGTCGGTGAGGTTCGTGCTAAAAAGGATACTCCCACTGTTATCGAAAACTGCTACATTGCCGTAACCGTTGAGGCTTCCGGTCAGCTGACGGGCGGTGTTGTCGGTCAGACAGACTACGATAAGGATAAGGGCGAAAATGCCAAGCTCATTATGAAGAACGTTACCTTCAACGGTAAGATGACCTCCGGCACCGGTCGTTCGGGCGGACTTCTCGGCCGTGCGGCTGCGTGCGATCTTGAAATTGACAGCTGCGTAGTTGCAGGAACCCTTCTCGCAGGTACCGCAGAGGCTCCCGCAAAGACCGCGGAGATCAACAAGGAAGGTACGTTTGATATCAAGAAGGTAAGCTCCTGCGCAGGTATGGTAGGTGAAACCACCAGAGGCGCTGATAAGATCCTGATCAAGAATTGCGTTAACTTTGCAAACGTAACCTCGGGTTATGCAGGCGTTGCAATTCTCGGATCCCTTCCCGTAAATGCAGGCGCAACCATTGAAAACTGCTACAACTACGGCACTGTTACCAGCACGGTTGCTTCGAATACGGGTGTCAAGGTTAATGACGTTGACATTATGATGAAGTATCACTCCGCTCTCGTTGGTTACATCTACAACACGGGTGCAAACCTCGTGATCGACGCAGCATCGGCTGATAAGGCAGGCGAAACCGCTCCCACGTTTGAAAAGGTTGACTTCTCAAGCATTAAGCCCACCACTCCTCCCGAGGAAACCACCCCCGAGGAGACCACTACCGAAGAGGTAACTACCCCCGAGGTAACTACTCCCGAGGAAACCACCGCAAAGGACACCACCGCAGCTGAAACCACCGCAAAGACCCCCGAGGAAACCACCGGAACCGGTGCGGACACCGAAAAGAAGGGTTGCGGCAGCGTTGTTGGCGGCGCAATTGCACTGATCGTATCGGTTGCAGGCGGCGCAATGATGGTTGTTCGCAAAAAGAAAGACTAATTTCCCAAGCTTCGGTCAAAACGGCCGAAACCAAAAACGCCGTGGGAAACGGCTAAGGCATCCGCCATTCCCACGGCAACAGTGTAAACTCTTGCAACCTCGGTTTATCATAATTTAATTTTTTTTAATGACTTTAAAAGGAGAGTAAAATGATGAAATCTACACTCGCTAAACTGTTGGCTCTTTGTTTGGCTATGATGATGATAGTCACTCTGTTTGCCGCTTGTACAAATACCGAAGACGACCCCAAGGATACCACTGCAAAGACCGATGATGCCACTGAAGCCCCCACAGAAGAAGTGACCGAACCTGCCGACGATGTTCTCGGTGTTATGCCCGAAAACAACAACGGCGAAGAAGTAAAGATCCTGTTGGGTAAGGGTCACGCTAAAAACGAGACCTGCCTTGAGCCCAGCGAGGAGCGCGTACCTCAGGCTCTTTACGAGAGAAACTGCGAAATCGAGGAATACCTCGGCATCGTGCTTACTTACAATACCGAACACTATGATGACTGGAACAACCGTACATCCTACAACGACGTGATCCGTAAAGACGTTTCGAACGAGCACGAGGCAGACATCATCGTTGCCGCAATTTCCTCGAGCTTTATGACCTGCGTTGAGGAAAACCTGATTGCCGACCTGAGCACAATTGAAACCTTTAACTTTAACGCACCTTGGTGGTTTGACAGACTCACCGACGTGTTTGCTATCAACGGCAAGCAGTTTGGCGCAATGGGTGATATCTCCATGGGAACCTACTCCGGCTTGCAGGCTATTTGGTTCAACGCTACCATGAGCGAAGCTTATCAGCTTGAGAGCCCTTATAAGGCAGTTCGCGATAACACTTGGACACTTGAAAAGCTCTTTACAAACGGTAAGGTAGTTGAGGAGACTGTTGACGGCGAGTACGATCCCTACAAGCACAAGATGGGTCTGCTCTCTCTCCACACCTCCAACCGTACATGGATCGCAGCACTTGATCTGCACCTGGTTGATCGCAACGAAGCAACCGGTGTTGTAACCGTTCCCTCCTCTCCCAACGAGAAGTGCATTGACGTCTTTAATAAGATGCTTGACGTTTTCGAGAACGAGAATGAGTTTGTTGTTACCAGAACGTCCGGCGACAACGCCAAGACTTTTGGACAGGGCACCGTTCTGTACCTGCTGCAGGGTCTGAGCGCAGTTAACAATTTCCGTGATATGGAAGATGACTACGGTCTGGTTCCCATGCCGAAGTACGACAGCAATCAGGAAAAATACTATGCTGTTGGCGGTAACCTCGTATGGATGCTCCCCTCCACCGCAACCGAGGAAAACAACATTCTCAGCGCAAAGGTAATGGAAGTTATGGGTTACCTCAACCGTCAGGACGTTGTTCCCGAGTACTATGACATTACCCTCGGCTTGACCCTCGCTCGCGACGAAAACGTTCAAGAGATGCTGGCTCACATCCGTGACGGTGCTGTTATCCGTTGGGAATACGTATTTGACCGTGTATTCAGCCCCTCTATCTGGAACATGTTGCAGATGGACGAACAGTTCCGTCATCCCATCAGCGAGAAGGTAAACGTTTACCACGGCCAAAACGTTGTAACTTGGTGGGAATACAACCAGCAGACTTGGGCAAATGCTGTTGCTGATCTCTACGAAAGACTCAGCTGATCTCCCTCGATAAAGAGATAAAGCACACCGCTCGATTTACTTGAACAAAAAATAAAATCGGCTTTCAAAATTGAAATTTCTTAGAATCTCAATTTGTGTGTCTTTGAGCCGCGTTTTCGACCTTTGCAATGCTGTAACAGCACCAAAGCCGAAAACGCGGCTTTTGAATTGAAATATTTATAAATTTATTTCCATATATTAACTTTGTTTATACAGCGGCTTCAAGCAAAAGCGAGAAGCCGCTGTTTTTTTGTTTCCAAAAGCTGCTTTTTTTAAAAGAAAAATAAAAAATGATAAAAAATGATTTTGTTTGTCTGTCAAAACCGCATTTTTTAAAAAGTTTATTTCCGGCTAATTTTGTGTGATTTTTTGATATTGCACCGAATAGCAAGATGCTATAATAATACTATCGAAAAATATAGCCGAAAAAACGCAAGAAAGGAAAAGAATATGCAAACCAAACATCCTATACCGAAAATGACCGCTTGGCTGCTGCTTGTATGCCTTTTGGTATCGACTTTTCTTGTCGGTTGTGACAGACCTGACGTTGATGAGCCTGACAGCACGCAAACACAGGGCCCCATTGTTGAAACCGTTCGGGTTACCGTTCCGATCGGAGTTGGAGATTTGTACCATCAGTACGCAAAAGATCTGGAAGGCATTTTGCAGGCTCACGGCTATACCGTAGAGCTGGGGGATGACTACCTCAAAAACGGTGAAAGCGCGGATCCTTTGGCATATGAGATCTACATCGGGTCGGTGGCACGTGATGAAATGACCGCATTTCTTGCCGAGATCGGCGACTTTGGATGGGGAATCAAGCAAAGCGGAAATAAGTTGTGCATTGCGGGGACATGCGATGAGTTTGTCAAGTACGCTATGGCAACTGTTGAGGCTTCGATGTTTGCAAATCGGCACGATCCCTTTGGCGGTGTTACGGAAACCGTACATCAATATAACGATCTGTTATATCTGTTTCGCGACGGTGCTGCAAATGTTACCGTTACGGGCGACACCTCGGACAGCGATGTGAAAAACGCTGTTGATTCGCTCACCACCTCGCTCAAGCGTTTGACAGGGGTTTCCTCACTTAGCGGAGAGGTAAAGATCGAGATCAAAAAGGATATATCCAACGAGCATGCCGCATTCAACGCGCTGGCAGTGGTTCCCACTGAAAACAAGATCGTCCTTTCGGCTGTGGAAAGTGAGGGCTTTGAGCAGATCGCGGTGCGTTTTTACGATATGCTTCGTAAAATGAACGATTGGAAAAACACCAAGAACTTGGCATGGCCCGAGGAGCTGATCTGCCACCTTGCACTTGACGAGGGTCTACCTTACGTTCCGTATCACGCAAAGGCTGTGATCGACCGAGGCAATTTGAGCAATTCCTTTACAGTGGCGATCGATTCGCTCACCTTTTCCGAGTTTGAGGCTTATGTCAAAAAGATCGAGGACATGGGCTACACCAGAGATTACACCTATGGAACCGAATATCAATACGATTCCTCGTTTGATACGGTCAACACCTCAAAAGACACGCACAGAAATACCTTTTATACCTATGTCGGCGACAGCGGCGTGATCCACGTTTATCATATTGGCGGAACAGGGCATGTTCGGGTCGTTGGCATCAGTGCCGAGGAATACGCGCTGGCAAAAGAGGCGATGAACGACCGCTCGGAGGGCTCTAACGATTCTCAGTTTATTCTTTTGGATATCGGCGGCAGAAACCAAACGAGCAATGCCGATTTGGAGACCTACGCCAACGGCATGTGCATTGTTTTCAGGCTTTCTGACGGACGCTTTATCGTTTTTGACGGTGGGCAGACGCAAAGTGCCGATCCCGACAGCCTTGAGGTGGCGCGCCTTCATAAAGAACTGGTAAAGCGTGCGCCCGGCGGAAAGGTTGTGATCGCCGCTTGGATCTTTACCCATATGCACGGAGACCATACCACGGTTGCTTGGAAATATGAATCGATGTTTGGCAGAGAGGCGGAGATCCAGCGTTACATCTACAATATGCCGTCGCTGGAATACTCCCTGTCGGTTCCCGGCACGGATCTGAGCGAATCCTATTACGGCGGTACGATCTATCCCCGCATGACTGCACTGTTCAAGCGTTATGACTGCGTGATCGCGCGGACAGGTATGGTATTTAATATCGGCAACGCAACAATTGAGGTTATGCATACTGCGGATGATTATTTCCCCACGCCGCTCAAGATCTTCAATAACTCCTCGCTTGTTACCAAGGTGACGATCGAGGGCAAGAGCTTTTTGCTTGCGGGCGACCTGCAAGAGGACGGACAGGCAAAATGCGTTGCGCAAAACGGCGATCTCCTTAACGTGAATTACATTCAAGCGACTCACCACGCCTATAACATGCTGATGCTGTTTTATCAATACAGCATGGCGGGAGATCTTGAGGGTGGCAGATACGCAATTTGGCCCCGCAACAAGGGGGCAACCATGATCAACGGCAACTCTTCCACGGAAACGGGCAGAACCATCAACTGGCTGCAATCCAAGGTTGGGTTTGCAAATAACTATTACGCCTTTAACGGTGTTCAGGCAGTTAAGCTCGGTTGAGCAATTACAAGGTGCATGATCCCACCAAAGGGATTTGCAAATAAAAACAAAGAAAGGATTTTTTCAACATGAAAAAGACCAACACCAAGCTCCTGGCAGTGCTGATGACGCTCGCACTGCTGATCAGTGCCGTATGCTTTATGACTGCGGCCGCTGACCCCACCTCCGCTGCTCTTGGCTACAGCGCAAGCCGCATTGTCAAGAAAGACACCACTGGGATCCCCGATATCAAGGATTATACAAACAACAACACCGCAAAGGAATTTGTTGTATCCGATATCACGGGACTGGAAACCATCGCCTTCTATGTAAATGACGGCACCACGACCTTTGAGGGCGTAACCTTCTATCAGACTGCGGATATCCAACCCTCCGAGGCAAAATCCTTTGGCGGCATCGGTAAAAACGCAACTGTGATCTTTGCGGGTACATACGACGGTCAGGGATACGTGATCAACAATCTTACCGTTTCTGCCGGTGAGCCCTGCGGAATTTTCAAGACCACGTGCGGTACTCTCCGCAATATTGTGATCGGTGAAAACGTTGTTGTCAATGGACCCAAATCAAAAACAGGCGGTCTTGTAGGTGAAGTTCGCACCGCGGGCACCACCGTGATCGATAACTGCTACGTTGCGGCTACTGTTACTTCCGCAGCCGCACTGAACGGCGGTATCGTCGGTCAGGCAGATTATGAGGCAACCAAGAGCGAAAATGCCAAGCTTGAGATAAAAAATTGTACCTTTGCAGGTAGCCTCGTTTCGAAAAACGGACGTTGCGGCGGTTTGCTCGGCCGTGCGGCTGCGATAGCACTTGAAATCGACAATTGTGTAAACGCAGGTTCGGTTTCCACCGGTACAGCCGATGCCCCCGCACAGGTTGCGGAAATTGCGAATGCAGAAACAGGCGACATCAAAAAGGTAAGTGCTGCCGGCGGTTTCGTTGGTGAAACAACCAAGGGCGCTGATAAGATCCTGATCAAGAACAGTGTGAACATTGGAAATATCACCTCGGGTTACTCCGCGGCTGCTTTCATTGGCTCACTGCCCGCCAACGCAGGCGCTACCGTTCAAAACTGCACCAACTACGGTACCGTTACCAATAAGACTGCTTCGGGAACCGGCGTGAAGGTAGGCGAGACCGATGTTTTGATGAAGTATCATTCCACGCTTGCGGGTTACATCTTCAATACGGGCGCGGTTCTCACCATTGGGGAGGATTCCAAGGATCTGAAGGGTCAAACCGCTCCTACATTTGAAAAAGTGACCATGCCCGAAGTGACCACTCCTGAGGAGACTACTCCCGAGGAAACCACTACCGAAGAGGCAACCACTCCCGAGGAGACCACAACCGAAGAAGTGACCACCGCAAAGAAGGATACCGAAACGACCAAGGCTCCTGCCGAAACCGATGACAAAACAACCACCGATAAGGGCGGTTGCGGCAGTATTGTGAGCGGTTCGGTTGCTCTCATCGTTTCAATTGCTTGCGGCGCAATGATGATCGTGCGCAAGAAAGAAGACTGATCCGAGACTGTCGGTTGCATATATTGTAAGCCATGCCGCGTGGAGACGGAATACACATTCCGTCCCCACGCGGCTATATTTGTGCCGTGGTTTAAAAAAGGTGCATTTTATTAAATAATATGTAGATATTTTCCCTCTACAGGTTGACATTATGTGCTTTTTTTGCTATAATTAAGGGTGAAGAAAACAATGCTGAAACTGATTGCTTTTTCTGTCGAATCCTAAAGAATTCAAGGTGAAAGTTTATGAAGATTTTTTACGGAGAGGTGCACTCTCATACCAATCTGTCTGACGGAAAGGGACTTGTGGAAAATGCGTACCCATTTACGCGCGACGTCGCCGGGGTGGATTATTATGCCGTGACCGATCACAACACACTGATAAAGGACGACTATATCCAAACGGTTTCGAAGTTTGCCGATGAGTACAATAAGGATGGCGAATTTGCGGCGCTTTATGGATATGAGATGTCGTGGGGCCCCGGGGACTACGGTCACGCCAATATCATCGCCCCAAAGCAGCTGTTTGATGCCAACCGCACACTGACAGAGTGGTATGACGATCTTGCAGAGATCGGCGAAACGGGGGTGGGGCAATTCAACCACCCGGGCGAGCGTTGGGGGAGCTTTGAGGACTTCCGCTATGATGCCCGCATGGATCGTATCTTCCATCTGATGGAGCTTCGCTTGACCGAGTACGGCATTTTTACCGTTGAAGAAGAATTTGAAAAGGCGCTTGCAAAGGGCTGGCATCTCGGTCCCGTGAGCAACGAGGACGGCCATAGCCCCAGATGGACGATGGCACGTGAGGAAACCGGCGCCGTTCTTGCAGAGGAGCTGACGCGCGACTCCATTCTTGACGCAATGCGCGCACACAGAACCTACACTACAACTGACCGTACGTTAAAGCTTTTTTACCGCGCAAACGGTGCATGGCTTGGATCGGTCATTCCCAAAACGGGAAAGCTGGATATCACGGTGGAAGCGTCAACCGAAAAGGCGTGCGGGCTGGGGTTGCTTCAATTGGTGGGGCAATACAACCGTGTGCTGGCACAGGTCAATGTTGGCGCGGCAAAGGAATTTTGCTGGAATATTACGATCCCCGATGACCAAAAATACGTATACGTCCGTCGAATTGGCGGAATGCAATACGCAATGACGGCACCTGTTTGGGTGGAGCAGTCGGGAGAGGTCTCTTGTGAGCTTGAGGTGGGGTATGAGGACGGACAGATGATTGCCGCCGTCACGCTTCAAAACGGCGGTAAGGATGAGCTGTCTGATCTCTCCGTGGAGTGGTATCCCGCAAATGAGAGGATCGAATACGGAACGGCTCCCGCCGCTGTTTCAAGGCTTGACTGCTTGGCGGCAGGGGAGAGTGGCAGAATGACAGCTGCGCTGCCCGTGCGCGTTTGCGACACGCGTCTGGTTGCGCATGTGACGGGAAAACGGAACGGCGAATATTTTGGTTGTGATCGGATGCTCAATCTTGCGCATGTGTCCATCACGCAGTTTTTCTGCAATACCTCCACCTATCGTGCGCACGGATTTACGATCCAGCCCTTCTGTTGCTTTGATCTGTACAATCGCACCGACGTTCCGCTGGATCTTTCCCAATACACCCTACGCTACGTTGATGGCTTGCGGAATTCCGATGCAGAGATCGACTGCGTGATCCCGCCTCACAAAACACTGACCGTATGGATGAGGGGCCCCGAGAGCGCCTTGACTCTGAAGGACTTTAACGATTACTACGGCACCGATCTGAGCGAGGATCAGGTGTATATTCTTCCCATGCTGTTTAACCGCGATGTTCAGCGCCTCAAGATCGGGCTGATGTACGGCGAGCAGATGGTCTGCCGTGCATGGGTTCGCTCGAGAGCATATGCCGACACAAAGCCGATGGACGGCGCGGCATTCCGCTACGGTTTTTCGGGAGAATCAACCTCGGCTGAGATCCTTGGCTTTGGACGCGAGACCAAGCCGGGTGAAGCTAATATCACGTATCCCAAGGCTCCCGTGCCTGCTCTCGGTGCGGCGCACGCAAAGGCATTGCCGCGCGAGCAGGCTCCCATCCGTCATGCCGTATGCATCGCTGACGGCGGCATCAACGCCGAGGCGCTTTTGAAGGAGCTTTCGGGTCTGCTGCCAAGCGGCGTGAAGATCGATGCGCTGGTTGGCGACAACGACGGCAAAAAAACACTTGGCGAGTATCTGTACGAGGATCCTACCGATCTGTTGGGACGTGCCCTTGCGACGGGGGCTGACACGGTGGTCATTTCCATGGGGAACGTGGACGTTAAGTTTCCGCGCGGCGACCGCTGGATCAGTTGGAACTTCAATTCCTACCTGACAAACATGCATATGCTGTGCGGAATGCTCCGCGCGAACGGTAAGCGGATCCTGCTCGCAACCCTTCCCAAGAAAGCCGATTACGATGAGGCAACGGAAGCGCGGCGACACACCATGTGTACCAAGCTTTGGAAGGTTGCAAGGTCGATCGGTGCCGAGGTGATCGGAGATTTGTCGGACATGGCGATCGTTCGTTCGGTCACGCTTCCGACGCTTGAGCCGAAGGCAGATGCCGTTCGCATTGCCTGCATCGGTGATAAATTCAGCCTCGGTATGCGTCAGAATCTCGTTTCTCCCTTCTCGGTCCTGCAGGATAAGTTGGGGGAGGACTACGATGTGCGGATCTATACGTCGGCATACGCCAAGACGATACCCTCACATGATAATTACGTGTTCAAGTGTATCCCCGATCGCCTGGAGGCAATGAAGCAGTTTTCTCCCGACTGTATTCTGGTCTCGTTTGGTAACGGCGACAACACGAGGGGAGAGGCTGCAAAATGGGACAGCGGTCTTGCTGAGGAGTTTTCGCAGGGCTACCGCGAGATCCTTTGCGAAATGAAAAAAATTTCTAAGCGTGTGATCGCGATCACGCCCTTTAAGCGGATCGAGGACGACGATGCACGCACAATCATGATCGCCAAGGAGGGCGGAATGGCTGACCGTGTCCGCGAGATTGCGTGTGAGCTTGGTGTTGAAACGGTAGAAATGACTTTGCCGACGGCCGAGGATCATTCGCTCCTGATCGCTGAAAAAACCGGTTTCCAATATCTCAGCCCAAAAGGAAACGAGTTCCTTGCCAATGCCTTGACCGCTTTGATCAAAAAACAATAATGAATTCGTGAAAACGGAGGTTCTTTATGAGTGTCATTCTATTGCCGCAAAACCAATTTCATTTAAAAGGGAAGGGCTTTTCCTATATTTTCGGGGTCAATTCCTTTAACCTTCTGACGCACCATTACTACGGCGCGCCGCTCCCCGATGAAACCGATCTTCAGTATCTCTACCAGCCCCATCGCTTTAACGACTATACGGCACAGATCGACGGAACGCAGGATCGTTATTCGGCGGTTTATCCCGAATATCCCGTGGCAAACTACGGTGAATTTCGCGATTATGCCATTTGCGTTGAGGATGCGCGCGGTTCGCGTGTGACCGATCTGCGGTTTGAAAAGGCGGAGGTGATCGGAGCCAAGCCGGTACATCCGGACGGAATTCCCGTGGCAACCGGAGGGGAGACGCTTGCGGTTTGTCTTTTTGACGCGGTGCTGGGCTTGCGTGTTACGCTGTATTATACGGTTTATGCCGATGAAAATGTCATTACTCGCCGCGCCGCAATTGAAAATTGCGGAAATTCTCCAATTCGTTTGCTTCGAGCCCTTTCGGCATCGCTTGACTTTTTTGATCATGATTTTACCATTCTCTCCCTACCGGGGGAGCATGCCGCCGAGAGATATGCGCAATGGTCGCCCGCGGTTTACGGCAGAACCGTGATCGGAAATTGCCGCGGTACATCCTCTCATCAGAATTCCCCCTTTGTGGCGCTGATGCGAAAGGGATGTACCGAAGAGAGCGGCGAGGTGTATGGATGCAGTTTGATATACAGCGGATCTCATTACGAGTGTATTGAGGTCGATCAGTACGGAAAAACGCGCCTTTTAACGGGAATCCAGCCCGAGACCTTTACGTGGAAGTTGGATGTTGGTGAAGCCTTTGAAACCCCCGAGGCGGCACTCTGTTATTCGGGCGAAGGACTTGGTGCCATGAGCCGTTCCTATCACGATTTTTACCGCAATTATATCGTCAATCCCAATTTTGTACACAAAAAGCGTCCCGTGGTGCTCAACAGCTGGGAGGGGATGCACTTTGCCTTTGATAACAAGCGTTTGATGGCGGCGATCGATGCGCTGGAGGGAAGTGGGATCGACACCTTTGTTCTCGACGACGGCTGGTTTGGTGCCCGCAACAATGCCACGGCGGGACTTGGCGACTGGTGGGTGAATACCGAAAAGCTACCGGGCGGATTGAAGGAGATCTCCGACCATTGCCGCAAAAAAGGGCTGAAGTTCGGACTTTGGATCGAGCCCGAGATGATCAATCCCAACAGCGATCTGTTCCGTGCGCATCCCGATTGGACGATCCATGCACCCGATCGCAAGCCCTTGGTGGCACGCAACCAGTGTATTCTCGATCTTTCACGCCGCGATGTGTTGGATTATATCAAGCAGACCATGCACCGTGTGATCAGCGAGAGCGGTGCCGATTATATCAAATGGGATGCAAACCGACATCTGACCGAAAACTGGTCGGAGATGCTACCTGCCGATCGGCAGGGTGAGCTCCAGCACCGCCATATTCTCGGTGTGTATGAGCTGGCAAGATACCTGACCGAAAGTTTCCCCGATATCATTTTTGAGGGGTGCTCGGGTGGCGGCGGACGCTTTGATGGCGCAATGCTGCGCTTTTTCCCGCAATACTGGACAAGCGATAATACCGATGCGCATGACCGCTCGATCATTCAGTTTGGTACAGGTCTCTGTTTCCCGCTGGGGTGCCATTCCTGCCATGTGTCTGTCTCTCCCAATATTCGCAACGGACGTCCGATCTCGGCTGTGACCCGTGCCGCAATCGCGCGGCAAGGCGTTTTGGGCTATGAATTTGACCCGTTGAAGGTTTCCGAAGAGGAGCTTGCCGCTATTTCCGAAACGGTAAAGGCATATCGCGCAACCGAGGATCTGATCCTTGAGGGAGATCTGTACAGAGGGGAAAATTCGGTGCAGAATAACACCATGAGCCAAACGATCGTATCCAAAGATAAGAGCCGCGCGGTTTCGGTATTCTACTATGCGCTCAATAACGATAATAAGGATCGCTTGATGAAGGTTTACGGGTTGGATCCCAACCGAAAATACCGAATTTTGGAAACCGGAGACGTACTCAGCGGTGCGGTTCTGCGTTATGCAGGTGTTCCGCTGAAGAAAACCAAGAGCGATTTTGTGGCTTATCTGTTGACCTTTGAGGCTGTTGACTCGCTTGAGAAAGTTTGAACTTTAGTTGTTTTTACTATTTTTTAAAAACTGTATTTGGTGCATTTGACGAACAACAAATGTTAAAAAACTGTTAATCATTTAAAAAGCCGTAGACAAAAGAGCGTAGGTATGGTATAATAAAGGACGGCAAAGTAGGATTTTGTCTGAAAATGTGAATTTTAAGCAGGAAAACAAAAGGAGGAATTGAGGTGCAGTTCTTTGATTTGCACAGCCATATGCTTTGCGGAGTCGACGACGGTGCCAAGACTTCCGAGGAAATGTTTGCAATGCTTGAGATGGCATATGAAGACGGGATCAGAGCTGTTTGCCTGACACCGCATTATTCGCCATATCTTTTTGGGGATACGTCCGAGACTTCGGCAAGATCGTTTGAGGTTTTAAAGGAATACGTAGCCAAAAAGCATCCGGATATGCGGCTTTTTATTGGGCATGAGCTTGGATATCATCACAGCGGACTTGATGCTTTGAATGAAGGAAAATGCCGATCGATTGCGGGAGGACGCTATGTTTTGGTGGATTTCCCCGAATCGGTTGAGTTCTTTGAGATACAGAGCGCAATGGATCAGCTGCAACGCGCGGGATATTTTGTGATCCTGGCGCATACCGAGCGCTATCGATGCCTGTTCAATCATTTCGGGTGGATCGAACAGTTTGTCGAAGAGGGCGGAGTTATTCAGATCAATGCTTCCTCGGTCAATGGCGATTGGGGGAGAGGCGCGGCAAAGCAGTGGAAAAAGCTTGTAAAAAAAGGACTGGCGCACATTATTTCAACCGATGCGCACAATCTTACCTCTCGCAAGCCCTTGATGTCTGTTTGTATGCCGTTTCTGCAAAAGCACTGTGACGCACGCACGATCCGAGCACTGACATGGGACAATGCCTGCCGTGTTGTGCGTGATGAAATGATTTAAACATCCCATAAAAGACTTCACTGAAGAAAGGATTTCATTATGGAAGAACAAACCAAAGAAACAGAAATTCGACTGCAAGATCTATGGACCATATTTAAGCGTTGCTGGTGGCTGATGCTGATCGTGTTGGTTGCCGTTTCGGTTTTGGCTTACACGTTCCTGTCTCTGACGCATGAGGATGAGTATACCGCAAACGTCAGCATTTACGTTATGAACACCCCTGATAAATCCGACGGAAACACCAATAACAGCTTTTCCACGACCCATATCTCAATGGCTATGTATCTGATCAAGGACTGCCTTGAATTGGGCAAGAGCTACGATCAGATCCTGCAACCCGTAATGGCTTCGCAAAATCTCGAGGGCGTAATCGCAATTGAAGACCTTGAAAAAATGTATACGATCAAAAAAGCCGATGACGCGCATGTCTTGTATCTGTCTGTTACAAGCTCCAGTGCCGAGAGAAGCCGCGACATCGTAAATGCGTTTGCGGATCAGACCTGTACTTATTTCAATAAGGTGTACGATCAGGAGCTGCTCAGCGTGGTTGACTACGCGCAGGTTCCCGAAAGACCCTCCAACCCCATTTCTATGATGATGATCCTTTTGATCGGTTTTGTTTGCGCTGTTGTTGTTTTCGGTGTGTACTTTATCAAGTTTATCATGGACGACAAGATCAACAACGCCGACGATGTTGAAAAGTATTTGGGACTGAGCATGCTGGGTGTGATCCCCAACAAGCATGAGTCGGGACGAAAAAAGTCCAAAAACGGATATTACTATAGCTATTCTGCCGACGGCGGTAGAAAAAGAGTAGAGTGAGAGGGGGAACGTGAGCATGAAAAAGATTGAACTGATTTTGGATGAAAAGCAAAATTACTTTATGCGTGAGGCGTTCAATACCCTGAGAACCAATATCCTCTTTTCGGGAAAGAACATTAAAACCATTGTTGTGACATCCTGTATGGCACACGAGGGTAAGACCACTATTTCGTTTGAGACCTCGCGTAACCTTGCCGAAAGCGGCAAAAAGGTGCTTTTGGTTGATGCTGACCTGCGCCGTTCGGTAATGGTATCCAGACATACCAAGGATCGCGGCTTGATGGGACTGAGCCAAGTGCTTTCCGGTCAGATCGAAATCGACGACGCGATCTGTAAGACGCAGGTTGAGGGCTTGGATATTATTTTTGCGGGACCCTACCCGCCCAACCCCACCGAGCTTGTCGGTAGCCCTGCGTTTAAGGAGCTGATCGACGCAAAACGCGATCAATATGACTATATCATTGTTGACGCGGCTCCTTTGGGCTTGGTTATTGACGCGGCTGTAATGGCAAGCGTGTGCGACGGTGCTGTAATTGTTATCAACTCGGGACATATCAAATATCGTTTTGCACAGGGCGTTAAGGAACAGCTTGAAAAGAGCGGATGTAAGATTTTGGGAGTTGTACTCAACCAGATCGACCGCAAGCGTTCCTCCGACAGCGGAAGCTCTTATTACAGCTCCAAGTACGGATACGGTTCCGATTACTATGGCTATGAGGGCGATGGGAAGACCAAAAAAACAACTTCCTCAACGCATAGCCGTACCAATACAAACAAATAAATGATAAAACGCAGCCCCAAGAGAGCCGACAAACGGATCCTTGGGGCTGAAAAAATTATAAAAAACCGACTCAATATACGCATTTGTAATTGAGTCGGTTTTGAGTTTTTATACCGCAGGGTTGAGGATCAGTCAGCCTGCTTGGTGTACTTTACATCACCGATCTTGATGTAATTGTCGCCTTCTTCGAAAGCAGCGGGCTTTTCCAACTCTGCAACTACCTTTTTAGCGAGCTCGTTGGAGATCTCATCCTCGTCTGCAATCTCAAAGGTGATCTTGTCATCCTTGATCTTGTAGGTTGCGTCAAGAGATGCTACCTCGCCCAACAGAGTTACGGTGATTGCGATCTTGACGTTTTTGCCGTCAAAGGTCATCTTTGTACCGGTTCCGAAGATTTCTGCGCTGTAAGTGCCGGAAAGCTTTTTTCCGCAGGATGCAAAAGCAGCAACAACGGTAACGAGAACCAGAGCCAGAGCCAAAATTCTGAGAGACTTTTTCATGATGTTGTACTCCTTTCTCCAAATATTTATAAAAGCATGCAAGCCTTTATATCACTACTAATTATAGCAGAAAACCTTTGTTTTGTCAAGTATTCTTTTGTGCTTTTATAAATTTTTGACCGATCGGATCAGTCCTCTTCGTCAAATCTTCCGATGCCGATCAGCGAATCAACGGGAACGGAAAAGATCACGGCACCGCCCTCGGTTTTCAGTCCCGCAGTTTCGCGGATCGCCTCCATGATCTGCGCCTTGTATTCGTAGGTGGTGAGGAATGCAATCGTGTCGGTCTCCTGCGTAAAGGTGGTACCGATCAATTGCTCTGCCTGACGGTTACCGACGCTTCTGGTGTGCAGGATGGTGGCGCCCGTGGCACCCGCCGCACGGCTGCTGTCGATAACTTTATCGGTGAATTTCTGATTGACAACTGCGATGATCAGTTCATGCATTTTTGTGCGCTCCTTTTCGGGGGTGTTTTTTTGTGTTTCGGGTTCGTCCTTTTGGGGGGTAGAGAGGATGGCGTTGCTGACAATGCCGGAAATACCGGTCAGCGGTACGGTAAACGCAATGCCGTTTCCGCTGAGATAAAGCTTTAATTTGCGGTTGATCGCTTTTAGGACGCGTGACTCGGAATAATTGGGGATCAGCGAATATACAACACGCTTTTCAATTTCGTCCAGTCCTAAATAACTCATGTAGTTGGATCGGGCGGTTCCGTATCCCAGTCCCGAGAAGTGCAGGGAAACACAGCATTCATTGCAGGCTTCTGTCAGTGCGATCTCATCCTTTTTCTGAATGATGCACACCAAAAGCTTTGCGCGCTTTTCGACGGTCACGTTTTTTCTTGCCATTAGTTATTCACCTCCCTTTGACGGTTTTCAAGCTCTTTTGCCACTTCGAGGCTGTAATCGAGGAATACTTCTGTTTCGGATGTAAAGCGGCTGATCGCACGTTTTGCCTTAAGGCTGTAGATGAGACCGCAGATCTGGATCGAAATGATAGGGGTAAGTGCCACAAACGCCACGCATCCAAATGCCTGCGTCATGATATTCTTTCCGAGCGTGGAGCAGGCACCGATGGCGAGCGGCAGAACGAACGCGCTCATCATGGCACCGCTGGCAACGCCACCCGAGTCAAACGCGATACCGGTAAAGAATTTGGGAACAAAGACCGAAAGCCCCAACGCAATGACATATCCCGGGATCAGGATCCACAAGATCGAAATGCCGGTGAGGATGCGGAGCATGGAAAGACCGAGCGCCGCCGACACACCGATGGAGAGAGCGAGACGCATGGTGGATGCCGAGATCGCACCCGCGGTGATCTGTTCGACCTGCTTGTTGAGCACGTAGACGGCAGGCTCAGCGTTGACGATAAAGTACCCGATGAGCATGCAAACGGGGATGAGGAGGTAGCCCGAGCCAATGTCTGCAAGCGACTGACCGAGCGACAGTCCTGTGGGAAGGACGCCCTCGTTGGCACCCGTGAGGAAGATCACAAGCCCGACAAAGGTATAAACGATACCCACGCCGATGCGGATCAGCTTTTTAGCGCTGAAGGCGCGTGTGGCAAGCTGAAAGAGGGCAGCGAATGCAATGGTGGGGAGGAGGGCGATACCAACGTCCTTTGCGTGTGAGGAAAAACCGTGCAGATAGTGCTCCATGGCGTTGCGTGTGTCGGTAACGGCACCGGTCATGCCCGAGGTGTCGTATTCACCTCCGTGCAGATCAAAGCAAATGCCAAGGATCAGAACCGCGAGGATGGGACCGATCGAGCACAGCGCAACAAGACCGAAGGAATCGTCCTCACCGTCTGAGCGCATGCCCGAAACGCCCGCACCGATCGCCATGATAAAGGGAACCGTCATGGGACCCGTTGTCACTCCGCCCGAGTCGAAGGCGACCGACCAGAAATCGGGCGTGATGAAGCAGCAAAGTCCAAACGCAATGATGTAAAAGACCGTCAGCAAAAGAGAGAGGCTGACGCGAAAGACGATGCGAAGCATAGCGATGGCAAGGAAAATACCGACACCGAGCGAGACGGTGAGAATAAGCACCATGTTCGGTACGCCCGAAACCTGCTCGGCCAGACTGTGCAGATCGGGCTCGGAGATGGTGACGAGAATGCCGATGATAAAGCTGATCGCCGCGATCAGCCAAACTTTGCCCGATTTTCCGAGCGTGGCCCCCAGCTTTTTACCAAGCGGCTGCATCGACATCTCTGCCCCCATGGTAAAGATTGCCAAGCCCGCGATCAGGCAGAGCACGCCGAGCAGGAACATGAGGAAAGTTCCCGGATTGAGCGGGGTCAGCGTGACGCTGAGGGCAAGCACGATCGCGGCTATGGGCAGAATGGAGGTGAGGGATTCTTTGAATTTGCTTTTGATTACGGTTTCCAATTCGCTTTCCTTTCGCGTGTGAATTTTTTTCTTCCTGTTTATTATATCATATTTCCTAAAAAAAAGCATCTCTTTTATCAAAAAAAATAAATGTTAACAATTTATGCATAGAATTCGGATGCCTTTTGCTGTATAATAATAACGTATGTTGGGTCAAAGGAGTTGATCCTTCCCAAAATAGGAATGAAAGGAGTTATTTTTCTTTTATGTTACCAGACAGTCCCGACCCTGCGGACGGCGACCGAACCACGCCCCCGGAACCGATTCTCACATAGCACTACATGATCGCGGCTTGTACCCTCTCATTTGACACAAGGGTATCAAGTCCTGTTTTTGTGTCAGAAACTATTTTGAAAATCGGAAAAGGAGAATTTTAAAAAAAATCATGGACATATTTTTACAATTGTTGGTTCAGGTGATCCTGATTGCCCTCAATGCGTTCTTTGCCGCATCGGAGCTTTCGCTTGTTTCTCTCAATGAGGTTAAGCTGAGGCGGCAGGCAGACTCGGGTGAAGACCCCAAAGCCAAAAAATTACTGAAGATTGTGGAACAGCCCACGGGCTTTCTTTCCACCATTCAGATCGGCATCACGCTGGCGGGCTTTCTCGGTTCGGCATTTGCGGCAGACGGCTTTTCCGACGGCTTGGTCGATTGGTTGATGTTCACGTGTAAGATTGATTTCATCTCGCGCAATGTATTAGATACGATTGCGGTCGTGCTCATCACGCTTATTCTGTCTTTCTTTACGTTGGTGTTTGGTGAATTGATCCCCAAGCGCATCGCCATGCGAGATCCCGATAAATTCGCGCGTCGGGTGTGCGGTGTCATTTCGGCACTCTCGAGGGCTCTTAAACCTTTGGTATGGGTGGTTTCGGCTTCCACAAACGGTTTGCTTCGCCTGTTCGGTATGAATCCCGATGAAACGGGTGAGGATGTTTCCGAAGAGGATATTATGGATCTGGTGGATGCCGTTGAGGAACAGGGTGAGATCGATACCGACACCAAGGAAATGATCGAAAACGTGTTCGAGTTTGACAATACCACGGTCGCGGAGATCATGGTGCGCCGCTCGGATATGACGGTGCTCCGCGAGACCGATACCTACGAGGACGTAATGAAGGTTTTGGTGGAAAGCGGATTTTCACGTTTTCCCGTGTGCGGTGAGGATACCGATGACATCAAGGGTATTGTTCTGGCGCGTGAATATCTTTTTGCAGCGCTTGACAAGCCCGATTGCAAGCTGACCGATCTGATGCAACAGGTCAAGTTCGTTCCCGATACCATTCCCGCCAACCGCCTCTTCCGCGATATGCGTGAGAGCAAGGTGCACATGGCGATTGTGGTGGACGAGTACGGTCAAACTGCCGGTCTTGTTACAATGGAGGATCTCTTGGAGGAGATCGTCGGAAACATTTATGATGAGACCGACGCACCCGAGATTCCCGAGATCAGCGAGGTAGAGCCCAACCGCTGGCATATCATCGGCGGTACGCTTGTGGAGGACGTCGAGGAGGCGATCGGCGAAACGCTTCGCGAGGAAGAGGATACCTTTGACACCATAGGCGGCTTTGTTATTGCCCACCTTGAGTATATCCCGCAGGACGGCGAGACACCTGAATTTACTTATAAGAATCTGACCGTTAAGGTGCTTACGGTCAAGGAAAAACGAATTGAGTTGACCGAGATCATCAAGACCGAGGTCATTCCGGAGGAAGAGGAAACCGTTGCCGCATCGACAGACGAAGACAGTGAGACGGTCTCCGAATAAAAACAAAGACAATTTTAATTTTCAGAAAGGCTAAAACAATGGATGAATTAAGTTTTTTGTATGAGAGCTTTGAATGGCTGATTCAAAACGATGGCTGGAAGAACGTGATCATGTGGATCATCGGCGGTCTTTTGATCTTCTTGGCAATCAAGAAGGAAATGGAGCCCACGCTCCTGCTCCCTATGGGCTTTGGCGCGATCCTCGTCAACATCCCGATGGCGGACGCAATTTCGGCTCATGGCCCGATCACAACGCTGTATAACGCCGGTATCGCAAACGAGCTTTTCCCGCTCTTGCTGTTCATCGGTATCGGCGCAATGATCGATTTCGGCCCGCTGCTCTCCAACCCGAAGCTGATGATCTTCGGTGCGGCGGCACAGTTCGGTATTTTCTTCACCCTTTGTCTGGCGTCGATCTTCTTCCCGAACATCAATGACGCGGCGTCGATCGCGATCATCGGTGCGGCTGACGGCCCCACGGCAATCGCGGTTTCCCAAACACTTGGATCGCAGTACACGGGCGCTATCATGGTGGCGGCGTACTCCTACATGGCGCTGGTGCCGATCATTCAGCCCCCCGTTATCAAGCTGATGACTACCAAGAAGGAGCGCCTCATTCGTATGCCTTACGAGGCAAAGACGGTCTCCAAGACCACCCGTATCCTGTTCCCGATCATCATTACCCTCATTGCGGGTATTTTCGCGCCCACGGCGGTTTCGCTGGTTGGATTTTTGATGTTTGGTAACCTTATCCGCGAGTGCGGTGTGCTGGATTCTCTCTCCGAGACCGCACAAAAGGTGCTTGCAAACCTCGTCACCATCTTCCTCGGCATTTCGATCGCAGGTCAGATGACGGCGGCACAGTTCATCAAGATCGACACCATCGTGATCCTTTTGCTGGGTCTGTTCGCGTTCATTTTCGATACCGCGGGCGGTATCCTCGTTGCCAAGCTGATCAACCTCTTCTCCAAGAAGAAGATCAACCCCATGATCGGTGCGGCAGGTATTTCGGCATTCCCCATGTCGGGTCGTATCGTACATAAGATGGGACTGCAGGAGGATCCCCAAAACTTCCTGCTCATGCACTCGATCGGTGTAAACGTTTCGGGACAGATCGCGTCTGTTATCGCAGGCGGTATGATCCTCAACTTCTTCATGATGTAATGCGAAAGGAGACGAAAAAATGGGAGATATTACCTTTGATCCGATGAGCTTCGTTGAAAATCTGAAATATATGGGATTTGGTATGCTGGGTATTTTTGTGGTGATCGGACTGATCATCGTTACCACCTGCGTGCTCAACTATGCAACGAGACCCCGTAACAAGGACAAATAAGCTTACATAGCAAAAAACGATGCGCTGTGCAAAATGCACGGCGCATCGGCTTTTTAAGCGTGATGGTGGAGAAGTCCCCCGCGTAATAGAGGGCGTGTGCGGCGGTATGCGTTTGCTTTCGGCACCGGTACCTACAAAGGAACGAGGCAGAAGCATTCCCATTTTCGCCCCAATAACCCCTTGCCTTAAAAAGTTTTGGTAGAGGGGGTGTGGGGGAGACCACTTTTATAAAAAGGGGTCTCCCCCACAATTCCCCCCAAAGCCTCCTCACAGCGAATCGGCGAAGGCGGTGGCGAGCTTGTCGCAGCGTTCGTTGTAGGGGTGGCCGTCGTGGCCTTTGACCCAGACGAAGGTGACGGAGTGAATTTCAAGGAGGTTGAGCAGGCGTTCCCAGAGGTCGGGGTTGAGGGCAGGGGATTTGTCGCCCTTTTTCCAGCCGCGCGCGCGCCAGGAGAGAGCCCAGCCCTTGGTGATGGCGTCGGTCAGGTATTTGGAATCGGAGGTCAGCGTCACTTCGCAGGGCTCGCGCAGGGCAGAGAGCGCTTCGATCGCGGCAGTGAGCTCCATGCGGTTGTTGGTGGTCTCTTTTTCACCGCCCGACAGCTCTTTTTCAATGCCTTGATAAACCAGCACCGCCCCCCAGCCACCCCGTCCGGGGTTCCCGCGGCAGGCACCGTCGGTGTATATGTCAACGTGTTTCATATTTTTTTTTTGTCAGAAAACTTTTGAAAAAAGTTTTCCGACACCTTTCAAAACTTTCAATAAAGGGGTTGTGTGGATATTTTGTTTAATTTTAACGTTAAAAGCATACTTTCCCAATATTATACCGCATTTTCGCATTTTTTTCAAGCCAAATCGTAAATTTTTTATCAAATCGCTTGATTATTTGTTAAGTTTTGTTTATAATATAAAATGCGACGACAAAATGAACCTTA
>JAFTXB010000081.1 GCA_017461825.1 Clostridia bacterium | reverse complement strand
TAGAAGGTCTGAGGCTTTCCCGCAGTGGAAGAGATTACAAGCTTGGTCAGCTCTGCATCGGGATCGGGGGTCGAGGCAGCCTTAACCATGTAGATCTTTCTCCAGTGCATAGTAACCTTGTAGTCAACTGTGTTGAGCACTTCGGGGTTGGTGATCTCAATGGTGTTCTCCCCTGCAACCAGATCAAAGGACAAGCCAACCATAAAGGTGGATTGTGTCTCGTCGCGATAGGTGTCCGCCTCGGCGGGTGTCATTTTGGGATCGAGCACGATGGGTGTGGATCCGTTGACCGAGATGCTGTTGTAGCGTCTGGAGTCATCCTTCATACGCAGATCCACGCAGAAATCGTACTTGCCCGCCTCGGAAACAACGACCTTGATTACCAGCTTTGCCTCGGGCTTGGAGGGGTTGGTGTAGCGGTGTGTCACTCCGTTTTGTGTAGAGCTTTGCACATCTTTGGAGCTTTCCTTATCATAGTCGTTGCAATCGACCATAATGACGTTCTCACCCTTGAAGAAGGAAGGCAGCCCCTTGTAGAAGGTGAAGGTGTCGCCTGCCGTGGTGGTGATCTGAATGTTTGCGGGCTCCTCAACTACGGGAGGCTCGGTTGTACCGGGATCGGCGGTGGTTTCCTCATTGGGCTCGGTGGTCTCTTCGGGTTCGGTGGTTTCTTCGGGTTTGGTGGTCTCTTCGGGCGCGGTGGTTTCTTCGGGTGCGGTGGTGGAAGATCCCTTGTCTGCGGTCTCATCACCGTTGCCGTCATTGCCCTGACATGCAATCAGGGAGACGCACATCAGGAGTGCGAGCAGAAAGGTTGTGATCTTCAACGTAAGGTTTGTGGTTTTCATGGGATTCTCTCCTTTGTTTTTTTATTTTTTAATGAGTAAGCCCTTACTCAATAAAATCGGTTTCGGTTGCGGTGCCATCCTTGAGCCAATAAGTCTTAACGGCACTGTGGGGAATGCTAAACTCAAACGTGTTGCCAAGCAGCTTAACTGTTACGTCAGTGTCTCTGTCCTCTGCCTCATAACAGCGGAGGACGATTCCCTCGCCGCTGACGTGCTGCTTGATAGCGGTTACAATGACATTTGGAGCGGATAGTTTCATTCCGCTGTACGTAAGCGGAAGGCTTCCGCCGTGGAAGGTCTCGGGAACAGCGACCAAAGGATTTTGGAGCTCGACGGCACGGCGCTCGGCATCCGCATCGTTTGTGTAGGGGAAGATGCAGTAAGCAAAGCGTTGAATTCCCTGCTCTGTGAACTCACAGAATTCGTCTCTGTACTCCTGTCCGAAATGGTCGGCGTAGATCGAGCTGCGGAGAACCGTAAAGGACAGCTTGGAGCCATCAGCGTCAAAGCTGTGCTTGGAATCGGTTGCAATGCCGATGCCGCCTGTTTCGTCGGATAGAGCGATCCAATCACCGCACACCTGCTCGGTTCCGTCGGTGGGACGCTCGATCGAGCCGTACGGGATCTTGCACACAGCCTTGGGATCGCGGCAGGTCAAGGGATACTCAAATTTAAGGATGCGGTGCTTTTCACGGAAATCGATCGTGGTCTTTACCTCTACGGTGTCGCTGTCGCGGTAGAGCGAATAGTCTCTTGTGACGGTGCTGTCACCAAAGGTTTGTACCGAGCGCATGGTGGCACGCACGGGGCCTTGCTCGGTGAGCGTCAGCAAACCCTTGATCTCGTAAAGAATCTCGTCCTTGAAGCGATCGATCGTGTGCGCCCACGTATCGTATTTCTCGTCGTCATAGAGTGCGATGCGCGAGTGCCCCGAAAGCAAGCTTCTGCCATTCTCCACATCGTAGATCCCGACAAGATCTCCTGTTTTGGGATCAAAGGTCAGGCGTAGCTTTTCGTTTGCGATGGAATGATCGGTTACAAGGAAGGGATTGGGCGTGGGCTTGTTATCCTTCTTTTTGTGCAGATAATAGACCGAATATCCGAGCGCGGGAACGGTTGCCTCAAACAGTCTCGCGTATTTCTTCCAACGGTTAGTCTTGGAATCTCGCACACATTGGATTGGGATCTGGTTGCCGTCTTTATCGGTGACACTGCAAACCGAATCGTGGCGGAACAGCCTTTGATGAACGGTTCCGCGCACCTCATAGGGATGCGGATTGAACACGACCACGGGTGTTCCGATCTCTTCCGCGAGTGCCTCGGAAACCGATGTGCCAACCTTGTATCCTTTGAGGGTGTTGATGTTCCATGAAAGCTTTTGCAGAACGAAATTTTCTACGTCTGCGGCGATTGCCAAGGACTGCCCATGTACGTAGCGCGCATCATCAAAAGCCTCACGGATCGAACAACCTCCCAAAATATCGTGGAATTGATTGAACAGTACGTTTTTCCACGCACGGTCAAGCTCGGCGGCAGGATAGGCGGTTCCGATGAGACTGTTCGACAGCACCGCAAATTTTTCAGCTCGGACAAGTGCGTTTTCGGCTTGTCTGTTTGCCGCCTTGATCTCACCGAACGCGCTATAGCAACCCTTTGCGTGATATTGGAGATCGTCACACAGGACGGGGAGCTTTTTGGGATCCTGCGCCTCAAAATAGGCGTTTGGATCGGAATATTCAAACCTCTCATCAAGATGCTCGTGCATCCAATCCAACAGCTCGACGGTAGGACCGCCGCCGTGATTGCCGACACCGTAAAACGCCATCTCGTCAAGCCCCTCATTCATGTCGGCGATCTTTTCGAACAGATCAAGGCTTTCGTCTCTGACATGGTAGGTAAACGGAATGCGGTAGGTCATCACACGGCTGCCGTCACGGCTCTCCCAAATAAACAGACTTTGCTTGATGTTTTTTTCATTTTGCATCGGGCGCATGAACACATAGTTTTTCATGCGGCTGTTTTGCAGGATCATTGGGAGATTTCCGTTATGACCAAAGGAATCGACATTGTACCCTGTTTCTGCCATCACGTCAAATTTTTCTTTGAAATACCGCTGTGAGATCAATGCATGTCTCGCAAAGGATTCTCCGCTCGGGATATTGCAGTCGGGTTGGATAAACCAACCGCCGACAATGCACCATCTTCCCTCTTTGACGCGCGCCCGGATCTCTTCAAACATTTCGGGATCGACCTTTTCGATCCACATATAGTACGCCGCGCATGCAGAGGTAAAAATGAAATCGTCGTACTCCTTCATTCGGTCAAGCGCCGAACGGAAGGTCGCCTTGATCTCGGCAAAGCCCTCCTGCCATTGCCAGAGCCAAACGGGATCAAGATGCGCGTTTCCGATCAGATGGACTTTTTGCATGTTATCACGCTCCTTTTTGTGTTATTTTCTGTAATGCTCAATCATTTTGCGCAGGGTATGCGCGGTAGAGGTGGACGATATTCATATCTTGTTCCATATCCAGCCCATGCGCGCCGCTGTTGCCGTCGATCTCATGGCAACCGTGATCCATTGCAAATCCGACCAGAGTATTATGATGCTTCCAATTTCGTTCGATCATCAGAGAAAAGGTTGCAAAGAGTTCGGAATTGACGCGAAGCTCCGCCAAAGCATTGACACTTTCGGGACCGTGGTGATGCATTCTCGTGTCATAATTTCCGTTGTAGATCACAATAAAGTCATATTTGTCCTCAAGAAGCAGTTCCATTGCCTTTACGTTGGTCTCCACGATAGAATCGCAAATGATATAATCCATATCGCGGTTATTATAGATGATACTGAGGCTGGTGTTTTTCTGTGCCAATATCACGGGCTTTTTCCCTGCACGGATCAACGCATCGAAAAGCGTATCGATCGTCAGCACGGGCTTTTCGTAGGCGCGGATCCCGTGAACCTCGGGCTGTGCTCCGGTATACATCGTTGCGTAGCAGACCGGTGTGACCGACGGCATGACCGTGCAAAGAGGAACCTCAATGTCGCTTTTCCACTTTGCTTCGCGGGTGAATTTGGGATATTTTTCGTAGATCCACTGCCCGATGGCATCGGGATTATACATCACAATGCGGTCTGCCTTTTTGCCGCCAAGCTTTTGGTCGATATACTCCACAAGCTTTGGATTGGGGGCGGCGGCATGCGCGGGAGGCTCAATTCCCATAGCATAGGCAAGAGCTGCGCAAACGGTGTCCAGTGAATGTTGGTTATACATTTTGTTTTCTCCTTTGGCTGTTATATATTTTTAGCGTGACTTGAATTTGAGATCGGCAATGATGGGCAGATGGTCGGAGGTGTAGATCTTGATCTCGCCCGCTCCGTTTCCCGAACGGTCGTTGATCATCGAGTATCCGTCGCCCGAAATAAACTTTAAGGGGGTTATTCCGTCGCTGACGAAAATATAATCGAGATAATAGCTGAACATCTCCTCATATTTCGGCTCTACCTCGTCTCCGTACCCATAATTCGTGTTGTCATCATAACAATTGTTCACGGAGCCGTCAATGCCGTATTTTTCATCGGCAATGTATGCCGAGCTCTCAAAGCCCTCGCCTCGGATCGCCTCATAGATATCGCTGAATGGCAGATCGTTGAGGTCTCCCGTGAGATATACGACTGCGGTGGGATACTTCGTTTTCAATTCCTTGATCTTTTGCATCATGATCTCAAACTGTTTGAGGCGCTCAAAATTGCGAAGTGCTTGCAGAGCATCCGAATCGTAGGATGCCCCCTTGGAGCGCTGCTGCAGATGGGTATTCATGGCAATAACGGTTTGTCCGTTGATCTCAAACACGCCGTAGGTTGCGTTGCGGGAATATTTGTACAGCAGTTGATATCCCCAACTTTTATCAAAGTTTTTAGTAAGAGTTTTCGTCAAGTCAGAGTCTTCAGAATCAGCTGTCAGCGTGACACCGTTTTTATCAGCGATCTGCTTAATCTGCGCTGCCGTCAGTTGATACTTTCCGCCCGCCTTAAAGAGATCCGCAACTGTCAAAGCAGAACCGCCAAACGTGCCTGTAGGTGTCAGCCAGATATTGCCGCTCTCTTTACAGGTCAAGCCGTTCTTATAAAAGATGGCACTGCGTTCGACATCATTTGCAAGTGAATCGGCAGGCTTGATAACCGTATACCCCGCAAGCGCGAGATTGTTATGCCATACGCCCGTATCCTCCTGCAAGCCGATGATATCGGGGGCATACTGAAGGATATCGACTCTGACCCCCTCCACGCGGTTTTCCAGCTTCCCCTGATCGAGATTCAGTCTTACGTTATAGCTCATTACGCGCAGATCGGTATCCTCCGCACGCGCGCCGTTTTCGGGATCGACTGTAACCGATTGGATTCCAAACAGTTGTTGGCTGTACTCCTCTGCGGTAAGCGTCCCGTGATTGACGTTATCCGATACCGATAGAGTTTTCACCTTACACGCCCCCGCAATTCCGCCAACAAAGCGTACCGCCTTGACGTCTCCCACATTCGTGCAATGCTCCAAAGACAGATCAAGATCGTATTTGGTGACCAGCCCAACGATACCGCCTGCGTACTCACCGCTAATGTTGATATTGCCGTAGTTTACGCAGTTTTCGATCGTGACACTGCCGCTTGGACTGATCTCACCGACGATGCCACCGACCTGGCTGACAGCATAGCCGTTTTCTTTTATATCGATGTCAGCCGTAACGTTTGTGATCTGCACGTCGGTTTCTACACCGGAAGTACTCACGATCCGCGCTGCGATTCCGCCAAGCACGACCTTTCCGGAGGCAGCAGCGGTAACGAAACAGCTATTGCATACTGTCAGATCCTTGATCGTTGCAGTTCCCGTAAGTACACCAAACATACCTCGGTAGCCTGCGTCAAAGCTCATATATACGCCCGAGATCACGTGTCCCTGACCGTCAAAGGTGCCTTTGAAATAATTGGTTGATGTTAGATTTTCCCACACATAGTTGTTACTTCCCCGCGCGACAACCTCCGCCTTTGTGCCCTCATTGATAACCATATCGGCACCCAGCTTAACGGTTTTGCCTTCAAAGGTCTTTCCGTCCTTACGCAATGCCTGAAAGCCCATGAGCTCTGCGGCTGTAGTAAGGATAAATTCGGTTTGGCTGTCGCTGTACCATGATTGGTCGGGGGTTCCGTTATAGACCGAAACGCCGTTTCCCATGGGAACATCAAAAGCTGTAATTTTTCCGTGCAGATCGGCAACTCCGTCGATGCGTTTCTCTGCCTTATTTCCGAAAGGATTCAACAAAACCTGCATATTGCCCGCGTCGGCTTTGACGGTATTGGGAATGCCCTCAATGCAAACGGTATAGAGATAATCACCGCCGAGAGAGGACGCCGTATAGGTCTCTCCCCCTCCTTGAATGGAGGTGTAAAGCTTTTCGATGTAGGCAGAATAGGTTTTGCTTTTCACCCTGCCGTTTTCAACATATGAAAATTCGATCTCGATCCCGATGCTGTCGTAAACTTTCTTTTGAATGCTCATGACATAGCGAATATCGTAGGCGCTTGGATCGGTTTCATTGGTTTTCGATTGGAAACCAACCACTTTATTGACGCTGTCCACCGTTTTTGCGGCAAGTGCTGATGTGCTTTGCACGCTTGGAACAGCATCCAAACTGATATAATGAGTTGATTTTGCGCAAGAGATAAGATTTGGGAGCAGGAGTGTAATGACAAGCAAAAAAGCAAATATTTTTTTCATGTTGCTTGATCCTTTCATTTTTTATTGCGTTAATCCCACATAATCGTTTTTGATGCCGGATGTATTGAGCTTTCCCGTGATCTTTGTGCCTGTATGCGTAAAAGTTGCACCGCTGTTGAGATACCCCAAGAGCCCCCCGCAAAGCGTTTTTCCGTTGACGGTTCCGCTGAAGGTGCAATTTTTGAGCGTGAGTGTTGCGTTTTTGAGCACAGCACCGACCAAGCCGCCAAGCTGCGATCCTTTGGTTTGATAGTCAATCGTGCCTGTATACTCACAATTTTCCATTGTAACCTTTGAACCGCCTTCGATCTGACCGATCAAACCGCCAACGTAATACATCGTTCCCTTGCCCTCACGCTGTAAGCTGTTGACCGCTACATTGGAGATCGTTACATTTGCCGAGCCCGACACCTTTGCAATAAGGGTTCCCGCAATGCCTTTGTTACCATCGGGGCCTTCAAGGTAGCAGTTTGCAAACGTGAGATCCTTCAATACCGCATTTCCGCTGACACCGCCAAGAATGCCTTTGACACCGCTGTCGGTCATCTTCATATAAATACCGCTGACGGTGTGCCCTTGTCCGTCAAGAGTACCCTTGAAAGCATAGCTTGAATCGAGTGCGAGCCACAAATAAATCTGTGTGATATCACGCGCGGCGATCTCATCAAGTGTTCCCTCATTAAATACCATATCTCGCCCAAGCTTGACGGTTACACCGCTAAAGGTGATACTTCCGCGCGAATCGCTTCGCAGCTTCATCAGTCCCATCAGTTGATCTGCGGTGGTCAGAGTATACGAGCTTTTCCCACCGGTATACCACGAGGTATCGGGAATTCCCGAATAAACCGACGGCTTTGTGGGATCGTCCTCTGTTTGTTCAATAAATGAACCGCTCCTGTCGGTCTTGATCGCAAGATCAGCTACAATAGGCAGATGATCGGATGTGTAAAGCGTAACCTCTTTTCCATCGTTTTGTGTAACAGTCGATCTGCCGAGGCAGGAGAATACACGCAAAGGGATGAGCCCGTCCTCTACAAATATGTAATCGAGATAATCGCCAAAACTTCCCTCTTTTTCATTGGGGTAGGTGTGTCCGAGGTATTTCGTTCCGCCAAAGCAATGATTGGTTGAGCCGTGTACGCCGTACTTTTCATCTGCCAGGAATGCGGCGCTGTCAAAGCCTGCGTCAAGAACCGCGTTGAAAATATCGGTAAAAGGAACATCATTCCAGTCACCCGTCATATAGACCAAAGCATCCGGATATTTCTTTTTCAGTTCTTCAATCGTTTTCAAAATATAAGTAAATTGCTTTTGACGCTCAAAATTGCGAAGTACCTGGAATGCCTCCGAGCTGTAAGACGCGCCAACCGTACGGTGTTGCAGGTGGGTATTGAGTGCAATAACGGTCTGCCCGTTGATGTCAAAGACGCCATAGGTAGCGTTGCGCGAATATTTATACAAAAGTTGGTAATCCCATTCCCCAGCAGTATCGTTTTCGATCGTTTGAGTCAAAACAGAGTCAGGAGATGAGCTTGTAAGCGTGATCCCATTTTTATCGGCGATCTGCTTAATCTGCGCTGCCGTCAGTTGATACTTGCCTCCGCTCTCAAAGAGATCCTCAATTGTCAAAGCCGAGCCGCCGAACTCGCCCGTTGGGGTCAGCCAAACGTTTCCGCTGTCGAGAAGTGTCATTCCCTTTTTGTACCAGATCGAGCTCCGTTCCACATCCTCTCGCGGGGTATTGTCGGCAATGACATTGTAGCCCTCAAGGAAAAGGTGATTGTGCCATGTACCCGTATCCTCTTGCAGTCCAATGATATCGGGCGCATAGCGCAAGATCTCGCTTGTAACGGCGGCAACACGGTTTTGCGCGATCTGATCGAGGGTGCCGTCCTTGTTTTTATTAAGGTTTAATACAACGTTGTAGCTCATAACACGTAGCAGAGTGCTCCCCTCGGGTGCCTCGGCACGCGCGCCGTTTGTGGGATCAACAGTGATCGACTGCAAGCCTGTAAAGTTACCGCTGTAGCCGCTTGCGGAAATGCTTCCCTCGTTGACACAATTTTCGGATTCCATGGAATGAATCGTGCAATATCCGATCAAACCGCCAACGTATGCTGAGGCAGTAATATTTCCCGCGTTTTTACAGTTTTTAATGATCAAATCAAGCTTTTCGTCCGCAATTGAACCGATAAGACCGCCGACATAATTGCCTGTGACGCGGATATCTCCGTAAAACGCGCAATTCTCTATTGTAAGCATCAGCGAGGAATCGACCTCACCGACGATGCCGCCGACATAATCGACCGCGTGGCCGCTTTCGGCAATCGTAACGTGAGAAATGACGTTTTGCAGCTTGACATCGGCACCGTCACCTGTTATTCTTGTGACAACACCGCCAAGTACCTTTTTTCCATCCACGGGAGCGGCAGCAATATAGCTATTGCAAACCGTGAGATCTTTCAGCACGGCATTTCCCGAAAGGCTGCCAAACAAGCTTTTGTACCCTGCACTTTTACTTGTGATATAAGCCCCCGAGATCATATGCCCCTGTCCGTCAAAAACGCCCTTAAAAAGAACGGTTGCGGCAAGTGAGACGGTGGGAAGGTTGGATTCCCCTCGCTCAATGATCTCTTGCGCCGTACCTTCATTGATGACAACATCACAATCCAGCTTGAGTGTAACCCCCTCAAAGGTAATAAGCCCCGACGACTGTGCTCGAAGCTGTAAAAAGCCCATAAACTGATCTGCCGTGGTAAGGGTGTACTCGGTTTGGGGATCGTTGGCATTGTACCATGATGTGTCGGGTTCGCCGCTGTAGACCGAAGCACCCTCGGGAACCGCAAAGGAAGGCGCATCATTTTGTGTCGTTTCCTCATTGTCGGGCTCTTTGCTTTGGTTGCATGAAGCAAGCAACGAAAGCAGCATGGCAAACAGCATCAAAAAAGCAAGAACTCTTTTTTTCATGTTTTTTCCCTCTTTCTCGTTTGTTTCATTCTCGTATTTATAATACTTTCACACCTTGATCAAACAGAATTTGTTTTGCAGTACCGAGTTGATTTGCGGTCGGGATCCATTCGTTTTTTCCGTTGTCGGGACGGCCGAGAAAGGTCGCTTTGCTCCCTCCGTACGCATGGTATGGGATCAGCTCAACACCTTCACAATTTGACAGTCGGTTTGCAAGCTCGGCAACACGCCGATAATGTATGTCGTCGGTATTTACACCGTTTACCAAAATGCACCGCAGGCGGATCCTTGCTCCAAGCCTGTTGGCACGCTCCAGATTATTTAAGATCGGCTCGTTCGGTACCCCCGTATATTTCTGATGACGCGCACTGTCGGTGTCCTTGATGTCCCATAGAAAAAGATTGGTATAAGGCACTGCCGCATTCAGTACATCGGGGTCGAAATAGCCGCATGTCTCAACCGCTGTGTTAAGTCCGTGCAACCGACACAGTCGCAAAAGCTCGATCGCGCCATCCTTTTGCAAAAAAGGTTCTCCGCCCGACAGCGTTACCCCGCCCGCATTTCCGAAAAAAGGACGGTCACGCTCGACAATGGAAAGCAGTTCCTCCGAGCTGTATTTTGTTCCGCTGATCTCCAAAGCTTTTGTCGGACATACGCTCGCACAAGCACCGCAGTTTTTACATTTGTCGCGCAAAAGCATGTGGTTGCCATCCTCCACCGTATGTACACGGTTGGGACAGACCGCCGCGCATGCCCCGCATAAAATGCATTTTTGCGCATAAAACAACAGCTCGGGTTTTCCTTTTTGGGTTTCGGGATTATGACACCATTGGCATCGCATACCGCACCCCTTGAGAAAAACGGTTGTACGTACGCCGGGACCATCGTGCATGCAAAAACGCTGAATGTCGGTTACGGTCAGCTCCATTTCATCACCTCTCGGTTTGTTCAATGATCATATTTTGCCACTCGCGGGACAGCGTTACAAAGCGTGCATTCCACCCCGATACGCGAACAGACAGGGTTTGATAGTCCTCGGGGTGCTCCTGCGCATCTCGCAAAACCGAAACATCGGCAACATCGAGCTGCATGAAAAATCCGCCTAAAATGACAAATCCGCGCATCAGTGCCATAAGTGCCGAAAGTCCGTCCTCCCCCTCAACGGCAGACGGTAAAAGCTTTAGATCAAGTGCCGCACCTGTTGTCAGGCGCGAAAGGTCGGCGTTACAATAAGATCGGATAATTGCGGTTGCCCCCTCGCGGTCGGTGCCAGGAGTGGGGGAACTGTTCCCCGCCAAGATTTCTCCTTTTTTTCTTCCGTGGGGAGAGGAGGCTCGCTGGGGAATCCACTCCAGCTGTCTGCCAAATGTACTGACACCCGCAGGGAAACGGTAACCGCATTTACCATTGAGCTCGGCACATATATCCGCAAAGTCATCCAGCAATCGTGCGGCAAGACGGTCGACCTCTTCGTTGTCGTTTCCGTAATACGAATAATGCGTCAAAACATACTGCCTCAAGGGTTCTTCCCCTTCCCAGTCGTTTTTGAGCACACGCATAAATTCGGGGAGCGTTAACCTTTGTTCCTCAAATACCAGTTTTTTGATTGCGTATAGGCTATTGACTGTGTCGGCAAGTCCGCCGATGTGGGGAGAGATGATATTGTAAATCGGTCCGCCTTCAAAATAAGAGCATCCCTTTTCGATACATCCTCTTTCAAACAAAGAAATGACGGTGCATGGAGTAAGCGATTCCCACACCCATTCCCCTTTTTCGTTTCGTGTATTGCATTTTTCCACACGAACTTGCACAAGCGCCTCAACAGCACGCTTCAAGTCGGCAATATAACGTTGATACAAAGACTCAAAGGTTGGATAATCAACGCCTGCCTCATATCCGTTCAGCGTGTTTTTTTGCAAGATATGAAGCGAATCAAACGGCAGATACATGAAGAAGGTCTTGCCGGGAACCTGCACCTCCCAACAGCCGTCATTTGCAAAGCGGCGCGCCTCGGACAGCTCGTAGCCGTCCTTTTGCAAAGCCTCTATCACTTTATCCTCGTTGTAAACGGCAAGCATGCCGCCGCCGTAGCGCATAACCTCTGCCACACGGCGCAAAAGCTTTTCATCCGTGTTTTGATTCAGACGCACAGAGGTGGGAAAATCACTGATGCCCAATTCTTCTAAAATATCCAGTACGAGATACGTGACCTCATTTGTTACATCGCATCCGTTTTCATCGATGCCGCCAAGCAAAATATTTTGATAATGCTGTGCGTCGCCGCTGACATAATCACCGCCCGCAACCCATTCACAGCCCTTGATAAAGAAGTGCGCCAGAATCTCGCGTGCCTCATCAAGTGTCACAATTCCCTTTTGAAGGTCATTTTTTAAGTACTCACCAAGCAAACAGTCGATACGTCCGATGCCGGGCCAGTTGCCGCACAAACGAAGAAAGGCAAAGGTAAACCATATGCTTTGCACCGCCTCGTAAAAGCTTGCGGCAGGCTCCATGGGCACTCTTTTTAAATTTTCGTAGTTCGCGCGGTACTCGGGTCTGTCAGCCAACGCGTCGAGATAGCGTTTGTGCCAAATATCAAAGCAGTTCAGGCAATGCAAGCAGCTTTTTAAAAAGTCCTCTTTTTCGGTTCCGCGGTGTTTTTCCAGGGAGATCTCCGCCTCTTTGCGGATATGGTTGATTCCTTTTTTTACCACAGTTTCAAAATCAACCGTCAAATGGCTGACACTGCTGAATATTTTGACACCGCCATAGGTTGCTGGCACTCGGTGGTCAATTGCAAGTCCCAAAGTCGCCGCCCCACTGATCCGCTCCCCATCACAGATGCGTAAAGGGGCTTTTGATACGATTTGAAATATTGCTGTATCATAACGCATTAAAGGCGACATTTTTTGATAAATCTCAATGTCAATTTCGTCCAAAGAAACCGCATTATGCTCGCGCGTTTCAATACCGTATTTATGGTTTAAAGAATCATATGCAAATTGACGCGTTTTTTCACTTAATCGTATAGGTCGCGTCATCCTGTTTGGAGTATAAAATAACATTTGTTTGTCACCTCCATTATATCATACCGCATTTTCATAAAAAAAACAATTGACAATTCTATAAAAAACATGTATAATACTATAGAGGTGATGAAAATGGAGATTCAAAATATACAAATTAAATTTGAACGTTGTACTCTTTTTCAACGCAAAGATATGGAGGGCTTACATCATATCAAATCGCTTCCGTGGCTGTCGGTTGTGCAATCGATGGAGGGAAGCTACGATATAAAAATCGATCAAGGATCACTTTGTAAGACGGGCGAAGGCGGGTTCTTTATTGCTGCCTCTCAGGTCACGCAGGATATTATGCATCACTCCAATCCCCAAACAAGGATGATGCATGACCGATGGATCTTTCTTGACATCGTGATCAATAAAAAGCATCGCATCGACCATCTGTTTGACTTTCCCACCATCCTCCCCGAGTCTGAACGAGAGGAGATGAATGCTCTTTTTAACGAGTTATTTGCAAAGCAGGATGATTTATGCGAGCGAATGAGTGTGTATTATCGAATCGTTAAAGTACTTTTGAGAATTGGAATCCCCAAAAAAATGGTAGAAAATGATGATCTATTAAAGGTTATTAACTTTTTACACCACAATTATATGCGGCAGATCGAGGTTTCCGAGCTTGCGGCGGTAGCACGAATGTCAGAATCCAATTTGTACGTTTGTTTCCGTAATCAGTTTGGTACCTCTCCCATTGCCTACCTCAATCATTACCGTTTAACGCTCGCCTCTGATATGCTGAAACAAACAGAACGCCCGATCGCTACCATTGCCGAGCAAGTAGGCTTTACCGATCCTCTGTATTTCAGCAAGCTGTTTCATAAAACCTTTCAAGTGTCTCCAAGACAGTACCGCAGGGACGCGGCATATTGAACGCCCAAAAAAGCCCATGGCATCCGATTCGGTGTCATAGGCTTTTTCTGTTTTTATTGAATTGTAATGTTTCTTCAGATCTCAACGATCCAGCCCTTGGGGGCTTCAATGGTTCCCATCTGTATGCCACGCAGGGTGTCGTACAGCTTTTTGGTAACGGGACCCATGTCGCTCATGCCGGACGGCAGGCAGATCTCCTTGCCATGGTCAACGATCTT
>JAFTXB010000080.1 GCA_017461825.1 Clostridia bacterium | reverse complement strand
TGCTGCCGATGCCGAGAACGGAACCACTACCACTGCGGACGAAGCCACGAGCAGCAGTGCGAAGATCAACGACATCGCTCTGAGAAGTTTGCGGTTTTTCATGATGTTTTCCCTTTCATGATTTTTATTTCTGTCGCCTTTTGGCGTGACAGTTAAAATAATGTAAATTGGAGATGCGCAATTACTCTGCCATCTTCATTTCATCAAACTTGGTGATCAGCTTGTCGATCTGCAATCTCATTGCAGTGCTGAACGCTCTTGTAACAGTGGACAGGCTGTTGCTCGGAGCAACACCGCCGGAGCCAACGAGACGGCCTCTCAGCTGGTGCACAGGGTCACCGAGCGAAGAGGAATACAGCGTACCAAAGTCAAAGGTGATGCTCTCAATAACCGTGTCAAACAAGAGCGCCGTATTTTCGCTGGAGGCGTAACGGATCTTGTACGCGGTCTCAAAGTAAACAGGACGAACGGTGCGATATGCAAACTCGGACAGGATCTCGAGTGTTGCGCTCGCGATCGCAAGACGGTCGCTGATATTGGAAGGAATACCTACAAGAGTATAACCGTCGTGAGGAGTGGTTGCGTAAGCCTGATCCTTGCTGTACTTGGGCATTGGGAGCATACCGTAGTGCAAAGTTGTGTCGGTTGCAAAGGTCTGAGCCGCTTTCAAAATACCAAAGCTGAAGATGCAGCGCTGCTCATAAAAGGCTTCCTCGGAATAATAGTCGCAAATATCACCGTAGTAGGTGCCGCCTTCCTTTGTGGTGGTTCCGAGATAAACACCGGATGTATCGTACATCAGCTCATAGATCTTTGCAAAAGCTTCATTTGCCTTGCCCTGCGCCCATGTGAGCTCGTGCAAGCCGTCATCTGTCTTGGTGGTGATGCGAATTCCCGACGCAACAATCAAAGCGTCCACACACATTGCACCGGAATTGAAGAACAGACCGTAAAAGTCACCCTTGGTCTGTCCCTCGGCATTGTCAAGCTCCTCGTGAACATCCTTGATCAGGGTCTGAAGCTTTTCCATCGTCCATTCACCGTCAAGTGCCACTTGGTAGAGGTCTTCCTCGATCGACCAGCTGAGCATAGCATCCTCGTTAATAAAGGTAACGGGGGAGCGATCGTAAGCGGTGAGGTTAAAATCACCAACCGACCAGTACAGCGAATCTCTGAACGAGCACTGCTCAACAAAGGTCTTGTTGTACCATGGAGCGGTTACATTGATGTAATTCTCATTGGCATCCGATTTCAAATTGTAGAGCAATCCCTCGGAAGCCAGCGTTGAGGAGTAATAAGCCGAGCCGGTTACAAGATCCATACCGTCGGCACCGCCACCGGTGAGAATGATGTTTCGGGTGGGCTCAACCTGCTTATCTCCGGTTCCTGCGCCCTGATCGACAAAGGTTAAAACGATTCCCAAGCGGTCCTCGGCGTTGTAGTTTCTTTCAACAATAGCCTGCTGGATAATGCCCACGGGCTCATTAGTCCAGCCCACCTCGTTTTTGGTAGCTTCGGAATTCGCAATCCAAAGACGAACCTCTTGGTTATTGAAGGTAAGCGCCGCGGGGACGTTGGAAACAATGCCGTCATCCTCGGTGCTTTCCTCGTTTTCGGTCTCTTCGTCGGTGTCAACAAGGTCATCCTCGTCCTTGCCGCACGCCGCAAAGCTAAGCAGCATCACAATCGCCAAAAAGAGTGCCAGAAAGCGTGAAGCTGCCTTTGAGAAATTTGTGTCAGTCATTTTTCTCATGTTCCTTTCATAAAAATTATTTCTGTCGGCTTTCGCCGCAACAGCCATTTTTGCCTTTTGAGCTTTTACAAAACTCAAAAAGGTGAGAGGGGGGGCCCCTCCCATTTTTTCGCTATGCATATTTTATCACAAAACGCAAAATTATGAAACGCCAATATGAGAACGAAATAAGCCATTTTGAACAGTCTTTATTTTCACATTCGCCCATTTTCACAAAAGCAACAGCTTGCTTTTTAGCATATTGCACAACCCTATCCCAAATCATGTTTTTGAGTACAAAAAAGCGATCGCCAATCAAAGGGAGCTCCCCCTGCCGACAAAAAGCCAAGATCAATCGGTCGATTGATCTCGGCTTTTAATAAATATAATAAAAAGGTTCAGTTTTGCGCAATGTCTATCGCATCATTGCCCAATCTCCATCTCTTCAAAATCCGATATCAGGTTATTGAGGTGTTTTTTCACCGCACTGCTGAATGCACCTTTGAGAGCCGACAGGCTATTGCTTATAGTAACTCCGCCCTGACCGGTAAGGCGATTGCGGAGCTGATGCGCGGGATCGCCCAAGGTGTTGGAATAAAGCCCGCCAAAGGAGAAAGAAATGCTTTCGATAACAGTATCAAACAGCAGGGATGTGTTTTCGCCCGAAGCATAACGCAGCTTATACGCCATGTCAAAGTAAATAGGGCGTACAGTGCGGTAAGAAGCCTCGTTCATATACTCCAGCGTTGCCGTTGCGATCGCCAAACGGTCGCCGATGTTTGAGGGGATACCGATAATGGTATAGGCATCGTGCGGCGCGGTTTGGTATTTCTGCGCCTCGCTGTACTTGGGCAGAGGCAGAATTCCGTAGTGAAGAGCTGTGTCGGTTGCAAAGAGCTGTGCCGCGCTCAAAAGTCCAAATGAAAAGATACAGCGTTGCTCAAAGAAAACATCCTCGCAAAAATGCTCGGCAAGCTCTCCGTAATAGGTGCCGCCCTCTTTTGTGGTGGTTCCGAGATAGACTCCGGGCGAATTGTGCATCAGATCAAACAGTTTTGCAAACGCATCCTGAGCGGTTCCCGCCGTCCACGTAAGCTCGTGCACACCGTCCGCGTTTTTGGTAGTGATGTTAATACCCACGGCAACGACCAACGAGTCCACGCACATGCCGCCGCCGTTGATGATAAGCCCGTAAAAATCGCCCTTGGTCTGCCCCTCGGCATTGTCAAGCTCCTCGTAGACATCCTTGATCAGCGTTTGCATTTTTTCAACCGTCCACTTGCCGTCAAGCGCTGTCTGATAAAGATCCTCCGTGATCGACCAATTGAGCAATGCGTCCTCATTGAAAAAGGTAACGGGGGTTCTGTCGTAAGCGGTTACGTTGAGGTCGCCAACCGACCAGAACAGCCAATCCTTAAATGAACACTGCTCGACAAAGGTTTGGTTGTACCACGGAGCGGTGACATCAATGTAATTGCTGTCAGCGTCTGTCTTTAGGTTATAAAGCAGTCCCTCGGACGCAAGCGCCGCGTTATAGTATGCATGCCCCGTTATCAGATCCATACCGTCGGCACCGCCGCCGGTGAGAATGGTGTTTCGGTTTACCTCAACCTGATCGAGCCCCGCAACGCACCCTTGATCGATAAAGGTCAAAACAATGCCCAAACGGTCCTCAACATTGTAGTTTCTTTCCACAATTGCTTGATTGATGATGCCAACCGGCTCTTCAAAATAGCCCATCTCGTTTTTGTTGGCATCGTCGGAAGAGATGTAAACGCGTACCTCTTGATTGTTAAACTTGAGTGACGAGGGAATAGAAGAAGGAACGCCGCCCTCCGCGGTTGTCTCTTCTCCCGCGGGATCGGTTGCCGCGCCTGTATCAACAGGATCCTCTCCCCCGCCGCACGCCGCAAAACCGAGCAACATTGCAAGCACCATAAAAAGTGCCAAAAGGCGTAAAGCAGGTTTTAAAAAAGATGTGTTGTCCATTTTTGTAGAATTCCTTTCTGTATGTTTATAAAAATATTGTATCACAAAAAGTCCGATTTTGAAATGCCCGAATGGGATGGAAATAAACCATTTTGAGCTTTTTTTCAGCCGCCACTTCCTTTCCTGACGCCTATGCCGTCTCCATTCAACAAATATCGGAGGAGCACGAAAAAACGCCACTCCCCCGATCAACGGTTGCATCATTCAGTTTTTTCGCCGTCATCCGCTTCCCGATCGCCCGCGTCGGTATTGGGAGCGATCTGTGTTCGGATGAGCTTGCGACGCTTGGACGGTAACATCCCAAAATACTTTTTGTAAGCTCTTGTAAAATGATTGTAATCCGAATATCCCGTAAGATCCGCAATGCGCGATACGCTGAGATCGGTAGTTGACAAAAATTTATCCGCCGCTTTCATGCGTACAGACAGGATATAGTCGATCGGTGAAATGTTTTTGTACTCCTTGAACATAGCATACAGATAGCGTCGGCTGATAAAATACCGCTTGGCAAGATAGTCTACACTGACATTGCCGTACGCATGCTCGATATGCGACAAACAGCGGCTGAACAGCTGTTCGGAAACCTTTTGCATCTGCTCGTCGTTCTTTACGTTTGATAAAAAGGAAAACAACGCTGTATACGCCGACATAAAATACACCCGCTGGTCACAATCCCCCGGAAAATGATACAAGGTGTTTTCAAACACCTCCACGATCGGCTTGACGCGCTGGGTGTGCCCCTTCATGATCTCCTGACCGCCATACCCACAGATCGAGAGAATATGAATGAGATGCTCGTCATTGGTGGTACACCAATAAAACTTTACATCCTCGTTTCTGGAACGAAGCGTATGTGAGCAGGATGACGGTATGATCGAAAAATCGCCCGCAAAAAGCTGCTCTTTTCCGCAAAACAGCTCCCCCTCTATCATACAAATAACAGTCCAACGCTGCGGCGAATTGGTGAGCTCATAGTTTTTGGGAAAAAGCTGCTTTCCCCATGTGTAAATAATGGCATTGTCCCCTTGCATGCAGGAATACCGAACCACATCCTGATGCGGTTCCGAGATCGGAGAAAAAACATCGGGCTTATCCGAGGCTTCACGTTTTCCATCGTAAATATGTCTGATATACGTCAACATGCCCGATTTCCCCTCTCCCATTTTTATCTTATATATTATAAAACAACAAACTGTATCCATTAAATATTATACCATTTTTTTGATATTTTTTCAATAAAACCAACTCTCTAAAATGCACCATTTTGAGAGCAGAACAAACCATTTTGAGAAGTCGGAGGATGTTTCAATTGTTTTCCAAAGCTATTTTATGCTATAATAAAACCGCTTTAAAAAAGCAAATCAGGTAGCCGATTGTAAAAGTAAAAAAATGTTAAGATACCTTTACCCTTTAAAAAGGTAACCATTTGGGTAGCAAATGATTCTTAAAGCCTCCCCTGTGCAAGGGGAGGTGGCACGCGCAGCGTGACGAAAGGGTTGTAACAGACTAACGAATATCACTATTCTCAAACAAAGATGCCCAAAGGCGACGACCCTATCGTCATTTTCTTGCGAAAATGACACTTCCCCTTGCGCAGGGGAAGCAAGGGTAGAATCACTTTAGCAAGGGTAATCAATTAAAAGTGGAGAAAAATTGGAATTGTAAAAATCCGAAAAGTATTATAAATATTGATTCTTTTGACTTTTACAATCGGCTAAAGCAAATCAGGAAAAAGGAGAATTCCCGTGAAACCAAAAAAACATTTTTTATCAAGGGCTGTTTCGTTATTGCTCGTTTTACTGACGCTGTTGTCGGTTGCACTCCTGCCTGCCGGGGCAACTGAGCCCGAGATCAATTCCAAGCAACTTGCCGATTCGCTTCTTTCCGAGATCGCAAAGAGATCGCATCCTTACATTTTGTATTCAACCGAGGACATTCCCGCACTCAAGGAAAAAATCACCTCGGGATACTCCAAAAAGGCATTTGATTATGTCAAAAAAACAGCATCAGGCTACCTGAATAAGTCCATAACGGTCGGGGGCGGCTCCTCGGGGGTCATCGGCCGTGAATTGCAATCCTGCGTAGCCTATCTCTGTGTTTACGGTGAGCTGAGCGAGGACGGCGCATCTTATATCAACAAAGCAAAGCAGCTTGTGCTCTCTGCCGCTTCAAACGGAAGTGCCAACATCTACCACCTCATCAATGACGCGCTCTGCGTTGCCGACTTCGGGTATGCCTATGCATTGGCTTACGATTGGCTCTATCCCTACCTTTCCGACAGCGAGCGGCAAACGATCCGCACCGAGATGGAGGAGATCGGCACCTATCTGTACGAAAACTCCTCCAAGGTCAACACATGGGGCTCCTCCGAGGAGCACAGAAAGGCGTGGAACTGGAACGCCGTCACGCATGGTGCTTTGGGGATGATCGCCCTCTCGCTGGGAGATCACGCCGATTGGCTGGAGCTTGCCATCGACCGCACAGTGGCGTATTATTCCTACGCGGTTGACGCAACGGGTGCCGCCATGGAGGGGCTTCACTACATCGGCTACGGACTGAATACCCTATCGGTATTCGATTATGTTGTAAACGATCTGACAGGAGTGGGACTGATGGACGCATACCCCGCCATGCAGGCGGTTCCCACCTTCAGCATGAACATGACCGCGCCCTACGGCAAGGATCAGGCGGCGATCAATCAGGGAGACGAACTCGGTAACTACGCCGCAACCTTTTACATCATCAACCGCTACAAGCAAGAGGAGGCGCTTTGGGGCTGGGAGCAGACCTACGGACTGTCCGGTAGAGGCACTTTTGCGTCGGATTATGCAGGAAATGGCTGGAACGCCCCCGCGATCATCTTTTATGAAGACAAGACACTGACTCCCAAAAAGCCGACCGATACCGAGGGACTTAACGTCACGTCCTACGAAAAGGGACTGATCACCGCACGCGAAAATTGGGAATCCACTTCATCCATGATCACCTTTACCTGCGGCTACGGCTATGCGGGCTGTTGGAACCACCCCGATGACAACAGCTTTACCTTTTACGCCAACGGTGAGCCTTTTATCATTGATCTGGGAGCCAATTACAAGACCTCCGCCGAGCACAATGTTTTGCAAATTGACGGTGTAGGAATGGACTATGAGGGTGGCCCCACCATGGTAAAGGGTACGCTTGAAGAAAACAAGATCCTCGAAACAGGCGCGCTTTATTTGCGCGGAAACAACACGAATTCCTATGCCAAAAAAGCGGCTCTGACCGACAGCCGCAGACAACTGATCTACGCGGGCGGGGAAACGCCGTTTGTATTGATCTACGATTACGCAACCAAGGGCGACAACACCGAGCACACCTACAAGACACCTTTTTACACCGAGCTCAAATCTTACGTCCGCGTCAGCCGTGACGGCAGTTATGTTTCGATCCACGGTCCCAACCGAAAAAATATCTGTTATATGTTCGCATATTCCGACGGCGGTGTCAAGCTGATCAATCAGTCCGACTCAAAAGTGGAATCGATCACTACGGAAAGCAAGGGGATCGACCACGCACAAGCAACGCTGTTCATCACGGCAAATCCCGACGGCACCATGCCAACGGTGGAATGGAGTAGCGCAAACGGCATCCTGACGGCAACCATTTCGCGCATATACGGTGGCAATTACGTCAAGGAGACCTACGTCTTGACGAACACCGAGTTAAAATCGGTCAATCGTGAGATTTTAGCCCCCTATGAGCAGGAGACCGTGGAACCAACCACCGAGCCCGTAATAGAGCCCGACACCGCGGTTGAAGAAACAACCGCTACGGACGACGGTCAAAGCGGCGGATGCGGCTCGGCACAGCCGATCTTTGTGATCCTTCCCCTTTCGGTATTTGCCTGCATCCTCGCAACCAAACGCAGAAAAAACGCAGGTCGGATTCGCTTTTAAATACCGAATAAACCTTCTTTGCATTTCGGAAAGCACACTCAGGATGACACATTGGAGTTTCTCAGGATATATTGATGATTTTTGATATAACAACATTTTTACGTGTCATCACTGAGAAGGATCGCAAGCGATCCGAGTCGAAGTTTGCGTAGTCGAGCGAAGCGAGCGGAGCAAACCAAGGAGCACCGCTTGCGGCTTGCGACGAAGGGATCTACGTAGAATTACCAATAGCTTTCCGAGGCAAATGATATATTTCGTGTGCACATATTGTACGGAACACATTACAAAAACCCCAAAAAAGGTCGGCTTGAGATCATCAAGCCGACCTTTTGGGGTATTAATCTATAAAAATTTAAACAGCATTACATGGCAACTGTCAACGCAAATTTTATTGTTTTCTGCGCAAAACACTTTTGGTTGTTTTTACAACCTCTGCCAAGTCTCTTAATTCCTCCGCTGTACAATCGGAAAACAAATCGTCAAATAAAGCAATAGAAACGTGTTCGCTCTTTTTTAAGTTTCCGTAAACAAGCTCGTCAAGAGTAACCTCTAACGCATTGGCAATACTAACAAGAGTTGGCAAACTCAACTTTGTAGCAGCTCGTTCAATATGAGAAATATTGGACGGCTCAATGCCCGACAATTCAGCCAAAACAGCTTGTGTCATATTTTTGCTTTTTCTGATCTCGCGAATGCGAGTACCGATTATTACATAATCAATAGACATATTTTACCTCATAAAAATTTACTTAATATTATTGTATCTCCTAATCGGATATGTTAAAATAACATATGTATCCTATTCGGACATGCAGTAATATTTTTTTAAAAAAAGAGGTAAAAATTTTGGAAGTAACGTTTTTCGGCCACAGAGATGCCCCACCATCAATAAAGCCCGCTTTGGAAAAAACGATTCGCTACTTGATAAATTCGCAAAATGCAACAGTCTTTTATGTTGGAAATAATGGAAATTTTGATCTTTTCGTTGCTGATATATTACACAAACTGACTTCAGAATTTTCACAAATAGAATATTACATTGTATTGGCATATATGCCCCAAAAAAGTAATATGATTCAACAAGTATATCTCCCCCATACGCTTTATCCGGAATCAGTTGCAAACGGTATCCCCAAATTTGCAATTTCGAGGCGTAATGAATGGATGCTGCAAAAAAGCGATTTGGTTGTAACTTATATCACCCATAGCTATGGCGGCGCAAAAAAATATCAAAACAAGGCTCTTCAAGCCGGAAAAAAAGTCATTAACATCACTTAACGCAAAAAAACGGCGCTGTGCCTTCACTGACACAGCGCCAAATATTTTTTATTTTAAAATTATCTCTGTACTCTTCCCGATCCGTCGCCGCCTGCGAGCTTTTCAACCTCGGAAACGGATACGCGGTTGTAGTCACCCTCAACACTGTGCTTGAGCGCCGATGCCGCCACTGCAAACTCGATCGCCTGCTGGGTTGTCTTGCCGCTGAGCAATGCGTAGATCAATCCGCCGCCAAAGCTGTCGCCGCCGCCAACACGGTCAACGATGTGCAGATGATAGGACTTGGAGAAGCAGTAATCGGTGCCGTCGTAGAGCATGCCTGCCCAATCGTTGTCGCTCGCCGAGATCGACGTACGCAGGGTGATGGCAACCTTTTCAAAGCCAAACTTATCAGCCAGCTGCTTTGCAACCGACTTGTAGCCCTCGTGGTTGAGCTTTCCGCCGTAAATGTCGGTTCCCTCTGCCTCAATGCCGAATACGTCCTTTGCGTCCTCCTCGTTGGAGATACAAACGTCAACGTACTTACAAAGCTCGGTCATTGCCGCTCTTGCCTGATCTCTCGTCCAGAGTTTTCCTCTGTAGTTGAGGTCGCAGGAGATCTTGACACCCTTTGCCTTTGCGGCTTTGCAGGCATCCTTGCAGATCTCAACCATATTGCCGCCGAGTGCGGGCGTAATACCCGTGAAGTGGAACCAATCAGCACCCTCAAAAATGCTGTCCCAATCGAAATCCGCGGGAGACGCCTCGGCAATTGCCGAATGTGCGCGGTCGTAAATACAAACGCTGCCACGCTGAGAAGCGCCCTTTTCGAGGTAGTAAATACCCACACGGTCGCCGCCGCGTACCACCTTGGACGTGTCAACGCCAAAGTAACGGAGCGAATCAACAGCCGCCTGTCCGATGGCGTGCTTGGGGAGCTTTGTCACGTACGTGCTATCCAGACCGTAGTTGGCAAGAGAAACGGCAACGTTTGCCTCACCGCCGCCAAAGGTGGCCTGCATCTGATCGTTCTGGAAGAAACGGTAATAGCCGTTGGGAGCCAGACGAAGCATCAATTCTCCAAATGTTACAACATTCATTGTGCAATAACCTCCTTGAGTTTTTTACAGTTTGCTACGATGTCGCCCTTCATCATAAAGCTGCCGCCAACGGCAACGATCTTGTCAAAGGCGAGAAATTCGTTGATATTGGAAAGATCCACGCCGCCCGTAGGCAGGAACTTGACCTGCGGGAACGGAGCCAAAAGCGCCTTGATGGCATTCAGTCCGCCGTAAACGTTTGCGGGGAAGAACTTGACGGTGGTGATCCCAAGTGCGATCGCCTGCATGATTTCGGTAGGTGTAGCGCATCCGGGGAAATACGGAACGTCAGCCGCCTTGCAGACCTCTGCAACCTCTGCGGAGAGACCGGGAGAAACGATGAAGCACGCACCCGCATCAATAGCAGCCTTTGCCTGCTCGCCGTTGATCACGGTGCCTGCCCCGATGTACATATCGGGAAACTCCTTGACACCCATGCGGATCGCATCGGCGGCGCAAGCGGTACGGAAGGTGATCTCCGCTGCGGGAAGCTCGCCTTCACAGAGTGCTTTTAAGGTGGGGATCGTGTCATCAAGCTCCTTGATCACGACAACGGGAAGCGCGCGAATGGTCGAAAACATTTCCTTGGTGTTTTTCATGACATTTGCCTTTCTTTTTTATTGAAACAAATTTTTTCGCAGTGTAAGTATAACACAAAAACCCCTCGTTGTCAATCGTTTTTTCCCAAATCATCAAAAAAACGGTCGAAGCAACAAAGGGTTATTTGCAAGCATCTTTGTCTCTCAGCAGAGCACGGGCTTCGCGCTCCAGCACCGCGCGGTCGTTTGGAATCTCCCCATCGATCACGCGCTCCAAAAGACCATCAAGGATCGCGCCCAATTCTTTCCCGGGCTTCATGCCCATGGCAATGAGGTCGGCACCGCCGATCTTCAGCGTTTTGAGCGACAGACAAGCATCGGCTTCACGGATCGCGCGCATAAGCGTTGGGATCTGCTCCAGCTCAGGCGGGGGCGTGCAGTATGCGGGGGCATGTGCCAAACGGTCACAGCGCTTGACCTCCATGAGGCGCAGAATATCCTCGTCGCTCATGTTTCGCATCAGCCGCTTGACCGATCTCTCCTCGGCAGGGATCTCGCGGTCATGGTATTCCACCAGACGAACAACGCGCCATCTTGTATCGTTGTCAAAGCGCAGATCACGCATCAGCCGATCGCATATCTCGGTTCCGAGCGGTCCGTGCCCCTTGAAATGCCCTCCCTCGGCATCCTCAGTATAGCAATGCGGCTTTCCAACGTCGTGCAGAAAAACAGCAAGCCGCGTGATCAGGTCATCGCTTTTACAAAATTCAAGCGCGCGGATCGAATGCTCGTACACGTCATAACAATGGTACTTGGTATTTTGCAAAAAGCCCACACATTGCCCCATTTCGGGCATAAACTGTGCGATCACGTCGGAGAATTCGCGCAAAATACGAACGGCTCCCTTGCCGCGGATCAGCTTGCAGAATTCCTCGCGGATGCGCTCGGCGGCAATATTTTCAAGCAGGTGCGAGAGCTTGTGCACCGCCTCCGCCGTTGCGGGATCGATTGAAAAATCCAATACCGCCGCAAAGCGGATCGCTCGCAAAATGCGCAATCCGTCCTCATAAAAACGCATCTCGGGCTCGCCCACGCAGGCGATCACACGGCGTGAGATATCCTCCTTGCCCCCAAACAGATCAACGATCCCTCGCTTTGGATGATACGCCATGGCGTTGACCGTAAAATCGCGGCGCGCAAGATCGTCCTCCACGCGATCGGAAAAGGTGACCTCTACGGGGTGTCTGTTATCGGTATACTCGCCGTCAAGGCGATAAGTCGTGATCTCTAAGGGCATACCGTCGTATAAAACCGTCAGCGTTCCGTGTTTGATACCGGTCTCGATCGTACGAAGATCCGAAAACACGGCGGCGGTCTCCTCGGGGCGCGCCGAGGTGGTAATATCCCAATCGTTAGGGGTGCGTCCAATGATCGAATCGCGCACACAGCCCCCAACGGCATAGGCATCAAAGCCCGCGCGCTCCAATCGCTCCAGTGCCGCCGATACGGCAGACGGTAGTTGGATCATTACGTTTTGCACCTCGCGGCACCTCCTTTATGCATTAGTTTTTGCCGATTGTAAAAGTCAAAAGAATCAATATTTATAATACTTTTCGGATTTTTACAATTCCAATTTTTCTCCATTTTAAAATGATTCCCCTTGCTAAAGCAATTCTAACCTTGCTTCCCCTGTGCAAGGGGAAGTGTCACGACGAAGGAGTGACGATAGGGTCGTCGCCTTTGGGCTTCTTTATTTGAGAGTGGTGATATTCGTTAGTCTGTCACAACCCTTTCGTCACGCTACGCGTGCCACCTCGAGTTGCCAAAGGCAATCTCGTGACGCTTGCGTCTTCCCTTCTGCACAGGGGAGGCTTTAAGAATCATTTGCTACCGAAATGGTTACCTTTTTAAAGGGTAAAGGTATCTTAACATTTTTTTACTTTTACAATCGGCTATCATTAGTTTGTTTGTGATCGAAAAATCTTATGTCCGTAGGGCTTGATTGCCGCAAACAGTACCATTCCGCAAACATACGCCGACAGCACCTCGCCAACGCCCACCGTCAGCATCAGATACGGAAGTCCCTCTTCAAAGCCGTACCCATACGCCAGCACGGGCGGTACGATCAGGACATTTGCAAGCACCGTCGGAAGCGGCAAAAGCCACGGAATACGACGCAAAAGATACGCGCCATATGCCCCGATCAAGGTTGCAAGCGAACCAAACAGCACGTCCTGCCAGATGCACCCCGTAAAAAGATTGGACAAAAGGCACCCAACTGCCAGCCCCGGGATCGCCGCGGGCGTAAAAAACGGAAGCACGCAAAGTGCCTCCGAGATGCGAAGCTGGATGGCACCGTTTGCAAGTCCAAAGGCCCCCACAAACACTGTGAGCACGGTATAGAGCGCAGCAATCAGCGCCGCCTGTGTGACGAACAAAACTCTTGCCCGATTTTTCTGTTGTTTCATATTTGGTTTCTCCCTTAGTTTTGTTTTTCGTGAGGATGGTTTCGAACTCACGGCATTGGATAACGTATTTATTATATCACAAAATCGGACAAAGTCAACACGTTTGGCTAAATT
>JAFTXB010000001.1 GCA_017461825.1 Clostridia bacterium | reverse complement strand
GAGGATTTTCACCATCCTCTTTTTGTCGTACTCTTTTTTGATGCTTTTCTACCATTTTGAGCCTTCATCGGCTCTTTTTTCGTCGCGAAAGCTTTTCGTTCAATTTCAGGGCTGCTGCAAATCTTTATTTGCAACAGCCCCTTTTTTCTTTTACGTTTGTTTGACATTTATTGGTTCAACGTTTGAGAGGTTTGGTGTCAATGATTGTCAAGTCAATTTGGATGCGGTATAGTCTAAAATAATGCTGTTGTAGACAAATTGTGTGGAAAGACTATATTTTTTTTTTGAAAATATGCTTTTCATTGAATTTATCTAAGGTTATAATTATATTAACTTGGGTTTGCAATAAAATCTCGCACCATCATTTATTCATAAGGAGTCGGCTGTGTCAATTACATACAACCAAAGCAATCGGGTTTTTACTTTACAAACGAAAAGCAGTACATACCAGATGAAGATTTCGGAGCACGGGCACCTGTTGCATCTGTATTACGGCAAAAGCATTTTGGATGCCGACGTGTCCTATCTCATTCCAAATGTGATCCGCAGTCATGAATCCAATCCCGCCGAGGCAGGGGAGGATCGCGTGTATTCTCTTTGTGCCTATCCGCAGGAGTTCTCCTCCAACGACGTCGGGGATTACCGTGTGCCGTCTATCGAGCTTGTCAATTTTGATGGGAGCTACGCTTTTGTGGGGAAATATCACTCTCACAAAATTGTCCACGGCAAATATCAGCTGTCCGCACTCCCCACGCTTTTTGCGGGAGCAAACGAAAAAGCGGACACGCTGGAGATTGTGTTGGAGGATGAGATCACCCATGTTTCGGTCAAACTGCTGTACGGTGTATTTGAAGGAAAAGACATCATTACCCGCGCTGTGATCCTTTGTAACGGCTCCCAAGGGGAACTCCGCCTGCAACGTTTGATGTCGGCAAGTATCGACTTTATGACAGACGGGTTTGATATGATCGATCTGTTTGGTCATCATTATTTCGAACGCCAAACCGATCGCCGTCCTCTTTCACATGGGATCAACGAGATCGGTTCTTTCCGCGGGGCGTCGGGGCATTTTCATAATCCCTTTGCCATTCTTTGCGACCGTAAAACCGATGAAGATCAAGGTAACGCCTACGGCTTTGCATTGATGTACAGTGGAAACTTTGTATTTGATGCCGAGGTGGACGGTTACAGCCAGACCCGCGTGGCAATGGGCATCCATCCCAAGCAGTTTGAGTTCCGTCTCGCAAAAGGGGAGTGCTTTGAAGCCCCCGAGGTGGTTTTGTCTTATTCAGCAAACGGACTTTCCAAGCTCAGCCACAACTTTCACGATATTTTCCGTGAAAACGCATGCGAAAGCCGATTCGTACACGAAGAACGTCCCATTCTGCTCAACAGCTGGGAGCCTTTCCGCTTTACATTTGACAGCGAACAGCTGATAAAAACCGCCAAGCTCTCCCAAAAGCTCGGCGCCGATATGTTTGTGTTGGATGACGGTTGGTTCGGTACCAGAAACGATGAGACGTCGGGATTGGGTGATTGGGTGGCAAACGCGCAAAAGCTCCCGGAGGGGATCCCCGCGTTTGCCGAAAAGATTCACTCGATGGGGATGAAGTTCGGTCTTTGGTTTGAGCCCGAAATGGTGAACGAGGATTCCGACCTCTATCGCGCACATCCCGATTGGTGTTTGCGTATACCCGGACGTGCCCCCTCGCGAAGCCGTCACCAGCTTTGCCTGGATCTCAGCCGTCCCGATGTGTGCGACTATCTGATGAAAGCTGTTAATTCTGTTTTGGACAGCGGCGGTGTGGATTACGTCAAGTGGGACTACAACCGTTATGTTTGCGATGTTTACAGCCAATACTATCCTGCCGACCGACAGGGAGAGATCTATCACCGCTACATGCTGGGACTTTACAGGCTCCTTGACGGCATCATCAAAACGCATCCCGACATTCTTTTTGAGGGGTGCAGTGGGGGAGGAGGACGCTTTGACGGCGCGATGCTGACCTACTTCCCGCAAATCTGGTGCAGTGACAACACCGATGCTCCCTCGCGTCTGACTATACAGTACGGTACCTCGTTTGCATATCCCGTGTGTACTATGGGGGCTCACGTTTCGGTCTGCCCAAACAAGAAAACCAAGCGCACCGTACCGTGGGAAACACGCGCGGTCACGGCGATGCATGGAACCTTTGGTTACGAGCTTGATCCCGCCAAAATGAGCGAGCAGGAAATCGCCGCGTGCGCGGAATACACCGCGTTTTACAAAAAGCACCGTGAGTTGATTGCAAACGGTGATTATTACCGTCTTTCCTCCCCGTATGACGACAGTATTTTTACGGCATGGCAGTTTGTTTCCAAGGACAAATCCGAAAGTCTTGTTTTCGCAGTGACACAGGACATCTCGATCCTTGATCAAAATTGCTATATTCATCTGCGCGGATTGGAATCGGATCATTTTTATCGGATCAAGCAAACAGGGCGGACTCTCAGCGGTGCGGCACTTGCACACATTGGGATTCTTTTGCCGCATACCCGACCGCAGTACAGCGCGTTTGTATTTGAATTGAAGAAGATTGAAAGAGAGTGATAAACTATGAAATCTGTATCAAATTCCGAAAAAATTCGAAACATGCTGGCATCAGCTGATGCCAAGCAAAAAAATGAAGCGTACCGAACGCTTTGTATGGAAAAGTTTGAAAACAGCAAGGCGTTGCTTGAAAACACCGTCAACCCCAACATTGAAAAATACCGAAAGGGCGATTGTGTTCTCCGTCTGACCGATCAAAACGGAAAGCCGCTGGACGGCAAATGTGTGCAGATTCATCAAAAAACACACGATTTCAAATATGGTGCCAATATGTTCCTGCTGGACGAGTTCAAAACCGAGGAAGAAAACCGACGTTACCGTGATCTGTTCCATCGCTATTTCAACCTTGCCACCGTTCCGTTTTATTGGGCGGAGCTGGAACCCGAGCAGGGAAAGCTTCGTTTAGCGGCAGATAGCCCGAAGATCTATCGCCGTCCCGCCCCCGACCTGTGTGTGGACTATTGTAACGAGCACGGCATTTTGCCAAAGCTGCATTGCCTGTTTTACGATAAGTTTATCCCGTCATGGCTCCCCAAGCGTGACGAGACTGCAATGAAAGCCCTTTATGAACAGCGTTTCGCGCAGATCGCCGAACGTTATGCGGGAAAGCTGTACGAATTTGAAGTGACCAACGAATTGCTTGACGAATGGAAGTGGGAGCTTCAATCTATTTTGTGTGAAAAGAGAGATACTCCGTTATGGGCGTATCAACTGGCAAGAAAGTATTTGCCTAATGAAACGCTTGTAATCAACGAAAGCAATCGCGTCCCCGAGATCGCCGAACAGGACTATCGCAGTCCTTACTTTTTGTTTATCGAAAACCTGTTGGCAAAGGGAGCTTCGATCGATAAGATCGGTATTCAAAACCACATTTTTTGCGGTACCAAAGGGCCGCAGGAAACCGAGATATTTCGTTTTTTGCAGTATTTTGATCCCGAAAAGGTGTTGAAAGGATTAGGATATCTTGCGGAATTTGGGAAGCCTTTGGAAATTACCGAGGTGACGATCCCCACCTTTGGCGATGACGAGGAGGCGGAAGCACTGCAAGCCGATATTTTGCAACATCTTTATCGCTTGTGGTTCTCGATCCCCTCGATGCAAACTGTGGTCTATTGGAACACAGTGGAGGGCATGGCATATGTAAAGCCCAACGGGATCAGTACCGAAAACCGTGTGCGCGGCGGATTGTTTCACCGTGATTTTACTCCCAAAAAATCGGCGTTGGCTCTTAAGTCGTTGTTTGAAAAGGAATGGCACACCGACCTGGAATCGGTTACCGATGAAAACGGCTGTGTAGCGTTTCGCGGATTTTATGGGGATTATGTTGCTGAAGTGGACGGAAAAACGATCTCTTTTGGGATCCATTGCAATAACAAAAATGATTTACGTTTGACCGTATAAAAAAGAAAGAGGTATCAAAAATGACCAAAAGTTTAGACGATTTTATAACCATTGAAGAAGAAACCAAGGTGGACACTACGCGCAAAATCCGCGTAGGTATCATCGGAACGGGCGGAATTGCGAAAGCCCATTTATTGTCCTATCTGCAACAGCCGGATGTGGAAATTGTTGCGGGTGCCGACATCATTTCCGGAAAAGCAAAAGCCTTTTTTGAGGAGCACGGTGTAGAGAATGTCAAATGCGACTATGCCTCCCACAAGGAAATGCTGGATGATGAAAGCCTGCATTTGGATGCGGTAAGTGTTTGCACCTATAACTGTCAGCATGCCGAGCCCACGATCTACGCACTGAAAAAAGGAGTTCATGTCCTGCTGGAAAAGCCGTTTACAGTGACCGCCGAAGAAGCGGTGGAGGTGATGCGTGCCGAAAAGCAAAGCGGAAAGATTCTGACCATCGGATTTCAGCCGCGATTTGACGAGAATATGAAAAAAGTACGTGAGATCGTGCAGTCGGGCGTGTTGGGCAAGGTCTATTACGTCCAAACCGGTGGCGGACGCCGCCGCGGGATTCCTGTTTCGAAAGGTACTACCTTTATCGAAAAGGAGACAGCGGGCATCGGCGCACTGGGAGACATCGGATGCTATTCGCTTGACATGGTGCTCAATGCCATAGGTTATCCCAAGCCTCTGACGGTCAGCGGATACAAGTCGGCTTATTTTGGAACCGATCCGCACTATAAATCTTATGTAAAATCCGGACACCCGGAGTATGCCGAAAAATTTGGTGTAGATGATTTTGCCGCTGCGTTTATCCGCTTGGAAGGGGATGTGGTGTTGGATTTCCGCATTTCGTGGGCGATGAATATGGATACGCCCGGTGATACCATTCTTTTGGGAACCAAGGGCGGATTGCGCATTCCTTCTACCGAATGTTGGAACGGTGCGTCGTTCGGACAGATGACGCTGTATGGAGAGGTTTGCGGAGAACAGATGGAGGCAAAGGTTCCGTTGATCGAAAACAAGGGTGGCTTTGGTAATTTGTTCAATTTGAAGATTCGTTCTTTCCTCGATGCGATCAAAAACGGAACCGAAGCACCCGTTCCCACCTCGCAGATCCTGTACAATCAGTTGATTCTTGACGCCATTGCCAGATCCGCAGAGCTTGGTGAGGAAGTAAAAATCGAGATCCCAACGGTCTGACTTTTCTGTGTTGAAAATCTATAATCTTTTTCAGAAAAAAATATTTACTTTTGACAGTCTTCCTGTTATAATAAATTTACGTATCATAAAAATGAAAGGGGATGTTTTTTTGAAACGTTTTTTAATCACTTTGCTTGCTATTTTGATGCTTTTGACGGCATTCTCATCCTGCAATAAAAAGAATGGGGAAGAAAAAACACAAGCGACAAAAACGAAAACAATGTTGTTGAGGAAGTTAATGACCGTTTGACGGAATTGGGAAGTAAAAATTTCAGCGGTCAGGAATTAAAAATCTTGGATGCAAACGACTATCCGAGCATGCATGTTAACTATGCAACCGAGGAAACACAGGATGCATCGTCCATTAACAAAGAGTTATACGAACGTGACCTGTATTTGTTGGAACACTATGGGTTGACGGATATCGCGTATACGCCTGCCGACAGCGCGAACGCAGGATGCGAAACTTTGAACATACAGATATCCTCCGGAAGTGTGGTGTATGATATGGTAATTTCGACAGCCGTCGGAAGTGACATTACCGGGGGAAGTACGCTTGCCTCTTTGGCGGTTCAGAATATGTTGTATGATCTCAACAGTATGAACTACCTTTCCTTGGATCAGGAATGGTGGAGCCCGTTGCTTTATAAGAATTTAGTGTTCAACGATCGGTTGTTCTTTACCACCGGTGATATTGCACCATCGGTTTATCAGGCACCTTCCGCTTTCTTTGTGAACATGGATCTGTTGCGAAACTATCTTCCGGATGTAAATATTTTCGGTTTGGTGGATTCTTACGAGTGGACGTTTGACAAATTGAACGAATTGACAAAGGGTCTGTCTGACGATCTGAATGATGACGGAGCCATGACTGCATATGATGACTTTTTCGGTGTTGCATTGCAGAGAAACTCGTTGGTTTTGGAAAACTTTATTTACGCTTCCGGTTTGACATTGATTGAGAAAAAAGATGAGGGGCTGAAGGATAATTATGCTTCTCTGCTGTTGGACGATCTTTTAAGCAAGGTGTCCGATCTGTATCCCGCATCCTTTTCTTACGGTGGAACCGGCACGGCATCCCAACGTCAGCAATATGTAATCACCAAGGCTTTTATGGAAAACAACGCGCTTTTCCTCGGACATCAATTGGAATCTGCTATGACTCATCTGCGTTCCATGGAGAGAGACTATGCGATCATCCCTTACCCTATGCAAGACGAATCACAAAAGGCGTATTACAGCCTGATCAACAACTGGACCGATTGCTTTGTAGCGGTTCCTGCAAGAGTTGGCGAGAATCGGATCGAGATGATTTCTTTCATGATGGAAGCCATGGCGGCATACTCGAATGAAAACTTGCGCCCGTTGGTTTATGAGACCGTACTAAAAACACAGCGCGCAAAGGATCCCGACTCTTCGCGTATGGTAGATGTGATCCTGAATGGAATTTGTATCGATTTTGCGACCGTTTACAATATCGGCGGAATTGGAGATATGCTTTACAATGCAACCTTTAATTCCACTTCGTTGGTGGCACAGCGTTTGGCAAATATCAATTTGATCAACGGCGCGATCCAAGATATTATAGCGGCACATGGAAAAGAATAAAAACAAGGGCGTTGCAAATCGGTGCAACGCCCTTGAAGTTTATGTTTTGATTATGTTTTGATATAATCCAAATAGTAGATCAGTGCCCAATCCTGATCGTTCGCCCACGCATCGTAAAAGTGAGCAGGGGTTCCGTTTACCGTAAAGGGGTAGACCATGGCACAGCTTGCATTTCCCGTTTCGTCAAAAAGTGAGAATTGCACACGGTAGGCATCGTTTGCCTTTTCCAGATAAGATGCCTCGCCGCTTGCTTTGGCATAGGCGTAAAAAGCATCGGCACTCAATACGTTCCAGTAATGGGGAAATGTGTCTCCCAAAAGGCGGCTTTTGCCAAACCAGTAGTCATCCCAATGACGGATGGCGCAAGCATAAAGGTGATGATCCGGCTGGGAGCCGCTGAACAGCTCCAAAATTTCGATCTGCTTTTTGGCTTCGGACAGATAGCGTTGCTCACCCGTCAGGCTGTACATTTCGGTTAGGAATTTTGCCGCCGGAGCGACAATACTTTGCTCATAGGCAACCTCGTGTGAGGGATAGTGCTCTGCGTTTTGAATCATGGTTTCTGCATGTGTTCGAAAATACCCAATGACCTCTTGGAGCTCATTTTCCATGTTCTCCTGTCGAAAACATACGGCAACCTGTAAAATCGGAATGGTAAACGCATAAAAGCAATGTCCGTTCAGTGCATAGTAGGCTTTCAGCACGCGGTAAGCATCTTGTAAATATTCACGTTTGCCGTCCAGCAGATATAATTCCAAAAACAGTTTCACTGCCCATGGATAATTGTACCGCCGATTGGGTTTGATCGATTTACCGGCGTCATTAAAGACGGTTCCTGTTTCCGCGTCAAATATTTCCCGCAGGAAGAATTGTACATAGTGATTCAAGCTGGCTCGCAAGGTGTCGTTTTTGTGGCTGCGAAGATACATGGCGATCAATACCGCCATACCGATGCGTTCCCGTGCGGCGTTGTGATCGTGGAAGAATCCGTTGTAGATGAGGCAACCTGTTTGATTGTCATAGGTTAGATAACTGCCGTCCAACATACTGTTTGGGTTGTGATATTGTTGCTTGGTTGCGATAAAGCGGCACCGCGCTTCCAGAATGGTATCGGGAGCGGCGGAAACAAAGACGTTGCAAAATGTGGAGATTCCATTTACCGTAATGTCGATCCGATGCTCCCCTTTTTCATAATGTGAGGTAGGAAGGTTACAGTATATCTGACGTCCGTGCCGTTGATAAGGGATTTCTTTTCCGTGTACGATGACGGTGCATGTTTGAATTTCTTTTTGGATTTGTATGCAAAGCGCAACGGTTTCTCCCTCAAAAGCAGTGAAATGGTTTGCGGAAACATGGATATATCGCGGTGTGTCTTTCAAAATACGGTAAAAATCCTCTCTGCCGTTGTGCCAGAAAAATGCCAATGTCAGTTCGTAGCTTTTTTCGGGCAACAGGTGAAACGGTGAGGGATGAAGCAAAAAATCGCCGCGGTCGTTTTTTTCGTTATCGGTGATGCTGTAAGTTTCCAGACTTCCGCTGATCAGTTGCATTCCCAGATGGGGCGCAGAGCCGCCCATACGCAATCCGAGAATATAAGAGCTTTCTCCGCCGCACCAAATATGCGCGTGACAGCGGTTGGTCATGCAAAGCTCGGCACCGGGGTAGCTGTCGTTAAACGGAATGTATACTCCCACGGTGTGTGCGCTTGCAAAAAAATCCTTTTGGGTGGCATTGGTGAACGTTATTTTCAAAAAAAGGCGGTCGTTTTCCATCCATTGATCCCGTGTAACAGTCAGCTGTTTTGGATGTACGGTCTCGCCAACGGCGTGGATTCCTTCAATCCAGTTCATTTGATACGGATCATCGGGGTGGGCAATGCAACGAAGGCAGTTGTTGTCAGTGGTCTCCGTAATAAAAAGCTGTTTTTTGGTTTGCATAGTATCTCCGATAGTTATAGTTTTCTATATACTACCCCAAAAAACGTTTTTTGCCAATAAGGATTTGCAAACAACAATACAGTTTTTCTACTTTTTTTGTTTGAATGAAGGGTTGGGCGGAGGATCGGATTCTCTCAATTTTGAGGGTGGAATTCCATATTTTTTGATGAAAATATCAAGAAAACTGGTGTAGTTTTCGTAGCCGACCTCCAAGGCGACCTGCTTGTACGGAATGTTGTGATACATAATCATATTGTAGGCGGCTTGCATACGGAGGTGCGTGACGTAGTTTTTAAAGGTGTAGCTTGTGGTGCGCTTGATCATTTGGCTGATGTAATTGGGCGAATATCCGTATTTTTTTGAGATAGATTCCAACGTAATAGGTGAAGCAAAATTTTGACGGATATCCAAAATAATGGCGTTGATGTAATCGTTGTCCTCGCTCAATTCGGGGGAAAGCTGATGGGTTCTGTAATAGTGCTCCGCAAAGATTAAAAGAATATTTTCCACGGTGTTTTTCATGTAAATGCGGCGAAGATGGTCAGCCATTTGTTCCGCATTGCGCAGGGCATCGCTTAAAATGTGCTGAATATTCTCGGTGATTTCGTCATCCAGATCGATCATGGCGAAATACTCACTGCCAAACAGGTGGAGCAAAAAGTCGGTAAAGCCATCCCGCAGTTTAAAATTGATAATAGTCATGGAGGAGTTTGGCGCGGCGTTGATGCGATGAAATGCCGAGGGGGACAAAAAGAAGAAATGCCCTCTTTTTACGTCAAAGGTTTGTGACATCACATGGTTGGTGCCGTTTCCTTCCACGATCAGTTCAAACTCATAATAATTGTGGGAGTGAAACTTGGGATCGTTGTTCTGATCCGACATATTATGTAACCCGATTCGAAAATCTTGATCGTAATATAAAATTTGATACATGGGAGTGCTTTTGGTAGGCTCCGGGTTTCGATAGTTCATTTGGTAAATGCGTGATTGACTCATAAGGAATTGTTCTCCTTCCTAAACAACTGCTTTCATTATAGCACGTTAAAAGAAAAAAGTCAAGTTTTTGGAAAACATATACTTTTATAAAATGATAAAAAAATAAGTTTTAGAAAAAACGTTGCGCTCTTTTGTTATTTTGCTAAAAAATCGATTTCAAAATATAGCAATAATAACCAAAAAACAGAGAATTTTAAAGAAATGAGAGAAAGGGAGAAAAATGGGGTTGTGTGGAAAAACTGTAGATCATTGGTGAAATACTGCTTTACATGGCAGTCACTGTCATTTATAATAAAATCAGTTCAGCGGGTTGAACGAGAAATAAAAAATGTATGGAGGTACATTATGAAAAAGAAGACAATTTCTATCCTGCTCACGCTAACACTCGTTTTTGGCTTGTTTGGCGCACTGCCGGCATTAGCCGAGGAATCCGATGCTGCGGCGATCAGTCTGTACTCGGGAAGTGACGATATGGACTTTTGGGATGCGGTATTTTCGGAGGGTAGCAAAGAAGTGACCATCACCACGGCAGACCAGCTGATGGCGTTCATGCAGCTTGCAAAAAGCATGAGCTTCAAGGATTGGACGATCAAGTTGGGTGCGGATATTGTCATCAACACCGGCGATGCGTCCACATGGGGAACCGAGGATCCCGCTTACAAGTGGGGTGCAGCAAACAAATATGATTATGTTTTTGCAAGCACCTTTGACGGACAGGGACATGTAATTTCGGGTCTGTACTCCGAGGGCAAGGGATTCTTCGGCTACGCAAACGGAAATGCTACGGTGAAAAATCTCAGCATTGTAAACAGCTATTTCAAAAATACCGCCGGTGGTAACGGTTGCCGTATGGGCGGTGTAGTTGGAGAGTTTTCAGGAGAAAGCCTTACCATTCAAAACGTTTATGTTTCGGCAACCCTTGAGGGTGTTGACGCTGAAAAAACCGCAGACTGTATCGGCGGCTTGCTGGGATACGCACAGTGTACCAATCTCGAAACCGGTACGATCACCATCGAAAACTCTGTATTTGATGGCAAGATCATCGGTGTGAAAGTAACGGGCGGCTTGATTGGTCGTTTACATATCGTAAAGGAATGCACGATCAAAAACTCCTATGCCAACGTGGATATGAATGTGGGTGTTGAAGATGCAGAAACCGCTTCCATCAGCGGCGGTCTGATCGGTCAGATCAACCGTTGCAACCTCACCGTTTCGGATTGCGTGGTTACAGGTACGATCACCTCGAAAAACAGCAAGCAAGTGTCGGCGTTGTTCGGTTTTGTTACAGGCAAAATAAACAAAGATGACACCGATTATTCCTATACCATCTCTTGCTCGGACGTGCTTCTTGCCGTAGGTTCTGCTTCGTATGACTCGGTGCTTGGAACATTGGATCTTGGAACCACCGAGGCTCCTTTAAACAACATTACTTGGACGGTTGAGAATGTAAAGTATGATTCCTCTTTGGTAGCAGAGAATCTGCCTATTTCGGTAGGCACAACCACGCTGAACGCTACGGGTGATACCACTGTCAATCTGAAGGGCACCAACGCGGGCTTTACCGATTGGGCGATTGTGGAAAATGATTATCCGTTGCCGGTAGCCGATCTGATTCCCGAAATTGATGTTGATACCTACAAAAACTATGTTGCACCTGTTGTTCCCGGTGTAGCGCCGACAGTTGAATACGGCGCGTCTATCCGTATATCGGACGGAGCTAACGGTATTCGCTTTTGTACAACGGTAAAAGCAGATCGGGTGGCGAACGCAAAGGACTACGGTATACTTTTGGTAAAGTACGGAGAGCTTGTATCGGCAAACGCCGACTTCACAGCTTATTCAATGGATAGTAAGAACGTAACATACGCCAAGATATCCGCTCTTGATGACAACGGCTCGGGAATTTCAGAAAACGGTGACGGTATGCTTTCTTTTAATATCGTGCTTACCGATCTTCCCGAGGATCAGCTAACGACAAGGTTTGCGATCAGAGCTTATGCCGTTTATAATGTGAACGGTACAGATGTCTATGTGTACTCTGATTTTAGCGAGGACGCCAATGTTCGCAGTATGGCGAATGTCGCGTATTGCGCATTGAGGGATCTTAAGCAGGAAAAGGACGCGGCGAATGGATATATCTATGAGATAGATACAGGAAAATGGAGCTGCTATACCAAGGAACAGTATGATATAATAAGCTTGACCTACGGCGACGTTGCTGAGCCTATGGTAAACGCGTAAGGGGGAAATGACAATGAAAATATATATGACTCCTGTAATGGAGATAGGATACATAGACGGGATCGATTGCATTACGGCGTCGGGCTTAGGCGCTCCGGGTGTTGAGAGAGATATAAGCTATAACGCCATATGGGGTGCGACTGCATTGGACGATAACGCCGAGACGTAAGAGAATGGGAAACAGAGCGGCTGTAATTAATCGGCTCTTTGTCAATAGTTGGGGTGAAAAAAATCTGACGAAAAGATAAAGAATTAAGGAATCGCATAGGAAAAGCGTCACGAAGCGTAGC
>JAFTXB010000079.1 GCA_017461825.1 Clostridia bacterium | reverse complement strand
TCGTATGAAAACGTTTCCTCGGATGTTTACGATAGCTATCTTGCGTTGCTTGAGGCAAACGGCTACACCTCGTACTACAGTCGGCAGGCATCCAACAACCGTTTTGCGGGCTATTGCAAGGAGAAAGAGGGCGTTTGGGATTACTACCTTGCCGACCTGCAGGAGCTTCGCGTGACACTTGAGCCTTATTCGCCCATTCCCACCTTTTCCGCGGACGGCGCAAAGGTTACGGAGGCAAGTCTCGTACAGTTCGGTCTTCGGTATACATCAATTGACAAAGGACCGACTCTCGGTATGAGCTATGTGATCACGCTGGAAGATGGCAGATACGTGATCGTGGACGGTGGGCGTGATGACGTTCAAGAATATGGGCTCGCTGACAAGCTGTACAAGCATTTGAAAAATAACAATAAGAGAAACGACGGAAAAATCAAGATCGCGGCATGGATCTTGACGCATAGCCACAGTGATCATTATGATACGTTTCAGGAGTTTGGCGAAAAGTATGGCAATACTGTAGAATTGGAATACCTGCTTTGGAATATCCCAACAGCTAAATCTGTTCAGTATGCGGAAAACGTAGACAGTTATCTGTACGATCATGCCGATCAGTTCAAAGTGTATTTCCAAAAATCAAAATCATATACGCTTCACACGGGCTATGCTTTTTCGGTTGGAGGCGTTGAGTTTGAATTTTTGAGCACGTATGAGGATATCTATCCCAATGCGTTGACCGAAATGAACGATACCTGCCTGACCTTCCGTGCAACCTTTAACTCGGGGGACACGGACGAGGCAAAGGCGATCTTCCTTGCCGATATCTACAAAGCGCACGGAGACCGCTTGGCAGCAATGTGGGGCAGCTATCTCCGCACACCTATCGTGCAGGTCGCACACCACGGCTGGGACAACGGCGGCAGCCAAAATCTGTACAATGAGATCCGTGCAATATATGGCTTGTGGTCAAATTCCAATCAGCACCTTAATCACGGTAGCGCTTACGGTTCCTATATCCGCAAAATGCTTCTCGGGATCAAGAGTACTGTCAAGTTTTATTCCAATTGTGATGCAAACGGCAATCCAATCAATACTACCGTCACCTTTGATGGAAGTATTAAAATAACGACGGTAGCACAATAATAGGGGATTATGTAATATGAAAAAATATGTTCAACAGTTTATTTGTCTGATCTTGACTGTCTGTATGCTCCTCACTCTGCCGATCCTCGGATCGGCAGAGGAGAGCGTAAGCTCAAATCCGACATACCGAACCAATGAACCTGCCAACGGTTCTGCGATGAAAAATGCATACAACTCGGGAACCAGACAATTTGAGATTGACAGTGCCGATGAATTGGCAGATTTTGCTGAAGCCTGTAAAACCTGTTCTTTTGAAGGCGCAACGATTACACTCAAAACTGATATTATCTGGAATGAGGGGAATGCAACCACATGGAAAGATACGGCTCCTTCCTCTTACCATGCTTGGACACCGATTGGCAATGATGCAAATTTCTGTTTCAAAGGTAGCTTTGACGGCAACGGACATACAATCTCGGGAATATATTATGTCACGGACGGAACCTTTAACGGACTGTTTCGTTTTGTTGGCGGAAACGCTGTCATCAAGAATTTGGGGCTTGTTAATTCCTGCTTTGTCAATACGCGGAACGATGTGTACTTTGGCGCACTTATTGGGCGTGTTATCGGTGCTTCAACCGAAGCAAATAAAGCCAATGTTTGGGTGAGCGGTTGTTATGTAGACGCAACCCTTGTTTCCACGAACACAGGCTTGGTATATATCGGTGGAATTGTTTGCATGGTGGGAAGAGATGGATACACAAATTTGACCGTAAAGGAAAGTGTTTTTGCCGGAAGTATTATATCGGCATCAACTTCTGCCGATTCGGAATACGGCGGCATTGTCGGACGAGTTGGCGTAAATGGAAATACTTTGCCTTTTGAGGTCACAGTTGAGGATTGCGCAAATTATGGAACAATTCCGGAGCGTCCCTATTCCGGCGGTTTAGTAGGCAGACCGTTGGTTCATGAACTCTACAAAAGTGATACACAGGTGCTGAGATGTGTGGATTACAGTGATGTCGGTCTTGTGGGCGGCATCAGAGGCGATGGAACAACAACTACTACGGGAAGTGTTGACCTTACTGCTACCGACACAACCACGAAGGGGGAGAAAATCGCAACCGCACTGTTTGCGCTGGATTTTGACGGAAGGGATGCAACGGATACAACTTTCGCAACTGCTCCCACCTGGGTGACACGCAAGGGAGACTATCCTTTGCCGCGTTTGGTCTATGATAACTTCTTCAAAATTGAGTTGAAGTATATCCAAAGCTCTAAGATCAATGACGGACTTTACAGTGTCCGTCTGATTGCGGAGATTAGTAGCTTAGAGTATTCCGATGTAGGCTTTTGCGTGGAGGCATCCTACATCGAAAACGGGAAGACCGTTACCAAAAAAGTGGAATTGACCGCACAAACCGTTTACAGATCCATAAATGCTGTGACCGAGGATGGATATCAAAAGGTCAGTGCTCCCAATGGAAGATACTACGTGGCGCTTGCGATCACGGATATCCCTGTGTCGATTGGAACAGTCACTTACAAGGTGACACCAATTGGCAATTTCGCCTCTGCCGATCCTGAGCGGGGCATGTCGTTTGAAATCGTATATGAAAGCGGCTCGTATCACTCTGCCGGGGCGGTGGATGATGCAACGGTTTACAAGGCAGTGATCGGCTCGAATACAGGTGCTGCTTTGCTACAGGAGTACGGCGCCTTTGCCGAAGCGTTTTGTGCTTTGACCGGATCAAAGATCACCTTTGTTAAAGATACGGAGCTTGTGGAAACCGATGACTTTGACTTTTTGATCGGAGACACCACACACGAGCTATCTCATGCGGCAAAGAATTTGCTGGAGGGCGAGCGGTATTCGATTACCGCAGCCGACAACAAGACAGTGATCACAGCTTACAATAATCTGATTTTGGTGGATGCATTGAAATATTATTGCAACAACATGATCGTAAACGGTGAATGTGAGGTCCCCGTAGACGGTTACGTCAGCGGTGAATATACGGCGTTGAGTATTGGGGCGGACAGATATTGTATTGTGTATGCCGAGGATGACGAAAAATATCAGCAAGCACTCGCAAAAGAGCTTGCCGATCTGCTTGCCGAATTGAGCGGAAATACCTATACTGTGTATGCCGAGAGTGATGAGAGAACTGTTGACAAAGCAATTTATATCGGTAATATTGGGAACAAACGGAATGGTTTTTCCTATAACCAATATGGAATCAAAATCGAGAACGGAGAATTCTATCTGTGTGGATGGAACCGCGATCGATTGCACGATGCATGCGAGCTGTTTCAGTCGATTCTGAAGGCATACCGTCAAACGGTTGCTCCTAATTCTACGGAGTTGTGCTTTTATTCTCCTGTTGGGGGCTGCTTGACATGGAATTATGAGTGCATGGCGTACAGTACACCGCTCCCGGAGGAAATTTGGTATACAGGTGCCAACACAGCTGCAAATAACGGCATTGTTTTATCGTATGAAAACGTTTCCTCGGATGTTTACGATAGCTATCTTGCGTTGCTTGAGGCAAACGGCTACACCTCGTACTACAGTCGGCAGGCATCCAACAACCGTTTTGCGGGCTATTGCAAAGGGAACGAGGGCGTTTGGGTTTACTACCTTGCCGACCTGCAGGAGCTTCGCGTGACACTTGAGCCCTATTCGCCCATTCCCACCTTTTCCGCGGACGGCGCAAAGGTCACGGAGGCAAGTCTTGTACAGTTCGGTCTTCAATATACGTCGATCGACAAAGGACCGACTCTCGGAATGAGCTATGTGATCACGCTGGAAGATGGCAGATACGTGATCGTGGACGGAGGACGCGATGACGGGGGCTCAAGCGAATATCCCGATTATTACGGACTTGCGGAGAAGCTTTATCAATTCCTTGCTGTGAACAATAAGAGAAGCGACGGAAAGATTAAGATCGCGGCGTGGATCCTGACGCATAGTCACAGCGATCATTATGATACCTTTCAGGAGTTTGGCGAAAAGTACGGCAAAACAGTAGAATTGGAATATCTGCTTTGGAATATTCCAACCGATCATTCGGTTTTGTATGCGGAAAATGTGGATACGTATTTGAACAGTAACGCAGGTAAATATCAATCGTATTTTGAAAATTCAAAGGTGTATACGCTCCACACGGGCTATGCTTTTTCGGTTGGCGGTGTCGAGTTTGAATTTTTGAGCACGTATGAGGATATGTATCCCAACGCGTTGACCGAAATGAACAATACCTGCCTGACTTTCCGTGCAACCTTTAACTCAGGGGACACGGACGAGGCAAAGGCGATCTTCCTTGCCGATATCTACAAAGCGCACGGAGACCGCTTGGCAGCAATGTGGGGGGATTATCTCAAAACCGATATTGTGCAAGTGGCACACCACGGCTGGGATAACGGCGGCAGTCAAGCACTTTATGAAAAGATCAATGCCAATTACGCGCTTTGGTCAAATTCCAATCAGCACCTTAATCACTCCTCTGCATATGGTAACTATATCTACAGAATGCTTCGTGGGATTAATTCCAATGTTCTGTTTTATGCCAACTGTGACAACAGCGGCAATCCGATCAATACCACCGTCACCTTTGACGGAGGCATCACCTGCACAAAATCAGCACAATAATTTATAATCATCGTTCCGCGCTCAGGTAAGGGTGTGGAACGATGAACCAAGGGAGAAAACCATGATATTTGAAAATTATGATCGGATCATCTTCGCGGGAGATTCGGTAACCGACATGGGCAGCACGAATCCCGTGGGAGAAGGGCTGTTTGACGGCTTGGGGAAGGGCTACGTCCGCATGGTGGAAAGCCTGCTTGCCGCAGCTTATCCCGATGTTTTTGTGCGCGTTACCAATGCCGGCATTTCGGGCAACACCAGCAGAGATCTGTTGGCTCGCTTTGACCGTGACGTGGTGGAGCGTCATCCGCAGTGGGTGTCGATCTGCATCGGGATCAACGACGTCTGGCGGCAGTTTGATCTGCCCGCGTTCCCCTCACAGCACGTTCTGCCCGATGAGTACGAGCGAAACTTGGAGGAAATGATCCTGAAGGTCAAGGATCGGGTGAAGGGCGTATTTATTCTCTCGCCCTACATCATTGAGCCAAATTCCGAGGACAAAATGAGAGCCAGAATGAACGAATACGTGGCGATCGCAAGAGCCTTGGCAAAAAAGCACGGCTGTATTTTCGTGGACTTTCAAAAAATGTACGAGGAGCATTGCGCCTACAGGCATCCCGCTTCCATTGCGTGGGACCGTATTCACCCCAACTGGATCGGCAGCATGATGATGGCAAGAGCGTTCCTCGCCGCGTGCGACTTTGACTATCATCGTATGCTGTAAGGGGAGGAGCTATGTATTATAACGGATATGAAGATATCAGCGTTTCCGAGGTCAGCTTTGACAGTGGACGCGCAAAGGGCTTATCGGCACTACTCGTTCGTAACGGAGCCATGGAGTGTGTGATCGTCAAGGATCATGCGTTGGATATTGCCCATGCTGCCTTTGGTGGCACGGGGGTGTCGTTTATCAGCCGCAACGGCTTGTCCGCGCAGAAAAACGATTTTGCAAAAAGCTTTGAAGGCGGCTTGCTTTATACCTGCGGTTTGGATAACGTCAGCAACTGTGTTCCGAGGCTTTACACGCACGGCACGCTTCACGGCACGCCTGCCGAAAACGTATGCTATGAGGTCAAGGACGGCAACGTATACGTTTTTGGCGACGTTGCAACCACGGGACTTTTCTGTGACAGTCTGATCCTGCACCGCGCGCTGTGCGTTACGCCAAGCGGTGTCACCGTCACTGATCGCATTGAAAATACCCGTGCCGTGCCTGCCGACTACTGTCTGCTTTATCACTGCAACTTCGGCGCGCCGTTTCTGGAAAAGGGTGGGGAAGTGAAGATCAATTACCTGACCCGTGAAGGCTTGACACCTCTTGCCCGTGCCAATGAAAAGACCGCAGGAGAGATTACCGAGCCGATCGCGGGAGCCGAGGAGGTCGTTTACTACCACACGGTAAAGGACGGATGCGCGGAATACGTCAACCGCCGCAGGGGATTTGGCGTAAGGTTGACCTACGATGCGCAAAAGCTTCCCGTGCTTCTCGAATGGAAGAGCATGGCAGAGGACGATTACGCGCTGGGGCTTGAGCCTGCTACCACACGCTTTGACCGCTTTCAAAAAACACCGATCGGGGCAAAGGGAGCGCATACGTACACTTTGAATATGAATTTTGAACGATTTAAATAATGGAGGATTTTATCATGACACTTTCCGAAAAATTGATGAAAGAGGGCGAAGGCATTCTTCGTCTGAAGCCCACCTGGGTATACCGTTCCTTCTGCCGTCCCGGTAAGCGAATTAAGCTTCACCCCGACGACTACTACTGCAAGGGAACCGAAAAGGGCGGTATTGACGAGCGTTGGTTCGCGTCCACTACGTGGGCGGAGAACGGCCCTGACACCCCCGAGGACGAGGGACTTTCCTACGTCGTGTCCGCAGACGGCTCCGAGCAGATCCTGCTTCGCGACATGGTGGACGAGCTGAAGGGTGCGCTGATCGGAAACGACCTTTGGAACAAATATCATAAATGGCCTATGTTCTCGAAATTTTTTGATAACGCTGGTCCTCTGCCGCACCACATTCACCACCGCGATCAACACGCCAAAAGAGTGGGGGCCGACGGCAAGCCCGAAATGTATTTCTTCCCGTCCCAGCTCAATAACCACGGCGGTGA
>JAFTXB010000078.1 GCA_017461825.1 Clostridia bacterium | reverse complement strand
TTTGATACGGCGGCGATCCTCCGAGATCGGTTGCGTCGGAGTCGATCCCGATGGGAATGCGATCGAGCCCGTTTGCAAAAAGAAAGCCTTTGAGAGATGCGACCGAGTATTCCATGCAGGCGTTGATTCCAATACCCAAAAGGTTGATCTTTTTCTCTTTCACAAAGCGTGCGAGAAGGCGCAGGGCGACGGCATCGTCACAGTCTGTCCACCAATCCGTGCCCAATATAAAATTTCTCATGCTTATTACACCTCCCTGTATTGTTTGTAAAATTCTCTGGGGGTGATTTGAAAGTGCTTTTTAAAGCATTTGAAAAAATAGTTGTAGTTTTTAAAGCCGCAATCATGACTGATGGCGGAGATCGGCTTGTCTGTGGTGATGATTTGGTGCGCTGCTTCCTGCAAGCGCATTTCAGTAATCTTTTGCGTAAAGGAGATCCCGTATATACGGTTCAGGATTCGATTGACCTGCCGCATGGAAATATTGAGCTCTTCCGCCAGATCCTGTGCCGTGGCATTTGTCAGAAAATTGCGCCGAAAAAAGCCGTCTATTCGCGCGCGCTCATAGCCGCTGCCTCTATATTTAAGAGATTCTTCGGGAAAGATAGGAATCTCTTTTTTTTTCGCAAGCCGAACAAGCTCGGTCAGTACCAGCAAACAAAGAGCCTGCAGATTATAAATATATCCGTCCTTTTTTTGGTGGATCTCGTGAAAGATCTGTCGGAGATAGGGGAGGAATATCGCTCTTTTATCGTGAATGTAGCGTGTTTCGTTCAACAACCGAATGATATTGTTATAGAGCTGTTTTTGATGGCTTTTCGGGGAGGTATTGTTGGGCTCCTTGATATAAAAGCGCAGATTGAATTGACAGGATTTTTGGTCGATCATAAATTGATCCTGACAGTGGTATTCAAACGGATGCACCAGCAAAAGATCGTGGCGGGAAACATGATACACCTTGTTTTCAATGATCTGCTTACAATTGCCGGATTCTATATAACGCAATTCATAGTCGTGGTGATTATGAGGGGATGAAATGCACTCTGTATTGGTAACATATAGGTTTTCATTGATGAAAAACATGACATTTAACGGGCCGATCTGCACAGGAATTTCCAACGAAAATGGGTTTATAATAATTGCCATGGCTTTACCTCTCTATACAGATATTATTTAAATGAATTATATCAAAACAACTCTGAAAAATCAAGGTTTGCTGTTCAACTTATTCAGTTGTCGGACACGGTTTTGAAAAAAGCGTCTATTTAGTTCATGTTTGCTTGTGAAAAAGTGTAAAAAAAACGAAACAGATCGAAAAAAACATGACCTCTGCGGACGCATTTTAAAATGGTGCGTCTTTTGCGTTAATTGTTTTTTGATTTTGTTTATGATATAATTTCAAATGAGAGATAAGGTTTTCCTGCTTTGGTTGGGAACACCGAGGCGCTTTCCTTTGAAGGACGATCACAAAAAAGAGATTGAAGGAGTTTTTATGAGAAAAAGCAGGGTTTTGAGAATTATGAGACAAGGCGGCGTGGCTGTCAGTACAAAGTTTAATTTTTCCGATCCGAGAGAGGCGGAAATTGCGGCTTCCTGCGGTTTTGACTGCGTTTGGATCGATATGGAGCATGTTCCGAACAGCATCACAACGGTTGGCGATTTTGTGCGCGGCGTGAGAAGCTTTGACTGCGATGTGCTGACGCGCGTACAACGCGGCTCTTACAGCGATCTGATCCGTCCCCTTGAGGCGGACAGCACAGGCATTATGGTGCCTCATCTGATGGGGCTGGAGGATGCAAAAAAGATCGTTTACTATACCAAATTCCATCCGATCGGCCGTCGCCCCGTGGATGGCGGAAACGCGGATACAGGCTATCACTGCACGGATATGCAGGCTTATATTAAGGAAGCAAACGAAGAGCGTTTTGTGGTGGTGCAGATCGAGGATCCCGAACCGATGCAGGAGCTGGACGAGATCTGTGCGTTGCCCGGAATAGACATGATCTTTTTTGGGCCTGCCGATTACAGCCAGGGAATCGGAAAGCCGTTTCAGTTCCAGGACCCCGAAATTCACGAGGCGCGCCGCCGCATTGTTGAAACGGCTCATAAATACGGTAAATTTGCGGGTACGGTTGGCGGCATCAATGATTTTGCGTCTCTGGTCGATCTTGGGTATCAGTTTATCAATATCGGCTCCGATGTCAGTGCTATATATAATTATAATCATGATAACATGACAAAAATGTTAGAGGTCATGAAGGCGGCGGGGGTTTATGTCGGCCGCAATTGAGTGGATCACTTCGGTTTTTTACAGAAAAAATTCCGCTCACCGACGGACGAATTTCCGTCAAACAGGTCTTTTTAGATAATTGTCAGCCGTTTTGAGATGTGTTATACTGTTATGGCATCCCAAATCAAACAGAAAGGAGGAAAAGAAATGCAAAGCAAAAAAATGATGAAGAGGTGGTTGGGGTTATTACTGGTGCTCGTTTTGTTATTGGCATCTTGCGCAACAAACGGAGGGGTTGAGCCTTCCGATACCCAAGAGAGCAAAAGCGAGGAAAGCACCACCGCCGCTCCGGAGATCCCCGAAAAGGTCATTCCCACAAAGCTTCGCGCCAATATTCTTGCCACGGGACTTGTGGGACGTCAGATCACCACGAGGCAACAATATCACGGTTGGCCGAGCGTATGCGTGGATGAGAACGGTACGCTTTACGCCGTAGCATCCCGCCGATATTTACATATTTGCCCCTTTGGCGAAACCGTAATGTATACCAGCACCGATGGGGGAAGTACGTGGTCTCCGGGAACTGTGATCAATGACACTCCCATGGATGAACGCTATGCGGGGATCGTATATCTCGGAGACGGAAAGCTGCTCCTGACCTGCTTCAATCACGCAACCGAGTTTTATCTCAATTATGAGGTAGGCTGGAAGAAGTACGTTACCCAAGAGGAATACGACCAATTGCTGGCATCCTGGGCGGCTATGTCCGACGCGGAAAAGCGCTCGGTTTCTTACGTTCGTATTTCCGAGGATTACGGAAAAACGTGGGGAGAACCGATATCGGTTCCGGTGTTTGCGCCTCACGGCCCCACGGTGTTGTCCACGGGAACCCTGCTGTACGTTGGGTCGGCATCCGGACAGACCGATTACGGCGCGGGAATTTACGCGATCCGCAGCAAGGACGGAGGCAAAACATGGACACATGCTTATCAGATCCCCGTACCCGATGCATATCAAAAGAACGGTTACCGTGTGTGTGAGCCTCATGTTACCCAGCTTGAGAGTGGACGTATCGTAGTTGTTATGCGTGTGCAAGGTCCCACGACCAACGATCTGGAAACGCTGATCACCTATTCGGATGACTGGGGAAGTACGTGGTCTATGGCAAAGGTAATGGATTGGCAGGGCGCGCCCGCGCATTTGTTGCAGCTTGAAAACGGCGTGTTGGTGTGTACGTATTCACGGCGTACGTACAGTGACACCCACGGACCCACAGGCATTTACGCGCGGTATAGCTCGGACGAGGGCGTGACATGGAGCGATGCGATCACTTTAAGCGTCTCAAATGACCCTTATAGCGACGACCTTGGGTATCCCGCCACCGAACAGTTAGCGGACGGCACGCTGGTTTCGGTGTATTACATGCGTTATCAGTACGATAACAAGCCGTCCATCATGTACACCAAATGGCAACTCAATGAAGTTGAATAAAGAGAAAAAAAGGAGGTATCTTATGAAAAAAACATTGACTTGTCTCATCTTGCTTTTATGTGCCGCCGCCCTGTTGCTTTGCTCCTGCACAAACGGTAAAAAACCGCCGATCGAAACCGACGGTGGCTCGGGAGATGCATCGGACGAGACCTTGTCAGGGTTGCCCCCAATGGATTTTGGCGAAGAGGGGGCACCGCGAGAAGTCGTGCTTTTGACCTTTAAAGGTTACAACGCGGATTATCACTTCTTTGCTGACGACATGGAAGGCAATTTGTTGCATCAGGTAGCGTTTGAGAGGACCGCTTATGTAAATGAGACATACAACGTTTCACTGGTCGCTCAGGAATACAACGGAACGACCTGTGATCCGCTCTTCAATTCCGAGGCGGCAGGCGGCGGGGATTACGATTTTGTGTACCCGCACCCCGATATTTCATGGACAAACGCCATTATGCAAGGGTGTCTCACCGATTTCCGCACTCTGGAGTATGTTGATCTTGATGCGGTATATTGGAATCAATCCCAGATCGAGGAATACACTTTGGGCGGCAAGCTGTTTTTTGCGGTGTCGGATTTTACAATGGACGGTCAGGGCTTTTCGGCAATGATCTTCAACCGTAAGATCGCAACCGATCTGCAGTTTGAAAAGTCCTTGTATGATATCGTTAGGGACGGCGAATGGACAATGGAAAAGATGGGCCAGATGCTCAAGCTGTACGGAAATGATATCAATGAGGATAAGGCAAATGCGCAATACGGATTGGTGTATGAATACGGTCATACGATAAGCTTGCACATTTCCGCCGGGCTTCCGCTGATGGGAGTGGACGAAAGCGGAAACTATTATTCCGAGTTGATCAATCAAACCGAAAAGCTCAACGACATGGCGCAAAAGCTTTACAACTTGCTTTGGAACAGCGGAGACCGTGTGTTTATCAACCAAAGTAATTACGGCACCTTTTCGGGCTCGGAGGGGTGGACGGCATTTTTGAGTGACCGTGTACTCTTTATGACATATAACATTGGCTCCTTGTATCGGTATTTGCAAACCTATGAGGGGGATATGGGATTTTTGCCACTTCCCAAGTTTGACGAGCTGCAAAAGGATTATTATGTCAGCTGCGGATCGGGATTCCTTTGCATTCCCGCCCATGCTCCCGATGCTCAAATGAGCGGATTTTTGCTCGAGGCACTTGCCGCATATTCCTATTCCTATTATCGCCCCACATTCTTTAACAATATTCTGCTTGGCAGACTTTCCAAGGTTCAGGAAGATTATGACATGTTGGATTTCTTGCACGCGCACAAAAAGTACACCATTGGCTTGACCTTTGGCGGCGGAGGATATCAGGTGCTTCGCGGAGTTGTGGTTGACAACAAGAGCACCGATACCATGAGCTTTGTGCGAAACAACTACAACATGTATATGATGTCCAACACAGCTCTGAACGAGTTGAAAGACTTTATTCTTAACATGAAATAACAAAATAAAAAGGAGGAAATTATCATGAAAAAAATAGTTCTGTATGTTTTATCTTTTGTGCTTGTTTTAACTTCTGCAATCATCCCCCTTTCGGTATCCGCGGATACAACAACTGCTCCAATCGGTTATTCTGCATCTTTGGTAACAACAAAGGTGCCGGATGGTACGAAATCAATTGCAAAATATTATGAAGACTATGTTGCAAACGGCAATGCGCATCTTGTAAGCGGTGATAACGGCAAGTATACGATCAGCTCGGCAGACGAACTGGTGATGCTGTCGCAACTGACAAACGGAAAATATATTCCTCAAGGTCAAACCGAAGCACTTGCAAAACCTGCCGACGGTTTTCGTTATGTAACTTTTTATCTGACCGCCGATATTGATATGAACGATTTGAGCGAGGGGCTTTCTTTTGAGCCTATCGGGTATCAATTTGATATTTCACAAAACACAAACAGTAATCGAGCTATGTTTTGCGGTGTGTTTGACGGTATGGGACATACGATTGATAATCTTACTTTCGACGATTCAGCTAATAAAGCAACAAATGGTTGCGAATCGGGTTTGTTTGGTTTGGTTACGTATGCAAGAATTAAAAACTTGGTCTTGGGAGAAGGATGCCATTTTAAAGCAAACAGCAATGACAATCAAAGCCGTGTAGGTGCCATTGCCGGTCTTTGCTGGGGTAGTGTTCAATTGACAAATGTTTGTTCAAAGGCTACGATCGGTGTTGCTGACACTCTCGCAAGATGTGCGCAAAACCCGGGAGGTTTGATTGGTTTAGCGCGTGGCGGCGCAACTCTTACAAACTGTACCAATGCAGGTACGGTGTACGGAACTACGATT
>JAFTXB010000077.1 GCA_017461825.1 Clostridia bacterium | reverse complement strand
TGCCGAAAGGCTGATTATGATAGAACAAAAGGAGGAACACGAGATGGCACAGGAAACGAGACCTCTTGTTGAGGGCAAGTATCTGGAATATTTGGATAAGCCGCTGGTGCGCGAGGATAACACCATCGTTTATGGCGACATGAACGAAAAATGTATTTTGATTTTGGAGATCATGTCCTTCAAGGATGTGGACGGCAAGCAGATGCCAAAGGACGTATTCATTCAGGTGATCGATTCCAAGGATCCCACCAAGATCATCAAGCAGGGCAAAAAAGAAGGGTTGCACGATGCGTTCACCATTGGGCTGGTCTGGCTCGATCTGGCACTGAAGGCAAAATAATTTCTTTTTTTCATAAAAAAAGCGGTACTTTGCCGCTTTTTTGTTTTAAAAGCGCAATGCCACGTCAATTTTACCAATGCACGATGGAGAGAGGCTGTTTTATTTGTGAAAAACCTTTCTTGACAGAATCTTTGAAAAGGGGTATAATTGTGCAGTGTTAAAAAAGTTAACAAAGTGAGACTTTTTTTGGGAGGTTTGATGACAAATGGAGAATTTTAAAATACTTTTTACCCTTGCGCTGGCTTTGTTTGCCGGGTTGTTTATGTCGCGTGTGGTAAAGCCCTTGGGGTTGCCTGCCGTGACAGGCTATCTGTTGGCGGGGATTATGATCGGTCCCTACTGCTTGGGTGCTTTGGGGATAACGGGATTATTTACGAGTATGGAATCGCTGTCGGGCATGGCTGAGATCGTGCAGGACGTTGCCCTCGGCTTCATCGCGTTTGCTATCGGTAGTGAGTTCCGCTTGTCTTCGCTGAAAAAAACGGGTAAGCAGGCAACCGTTGTCGGTATCGTGCAGGCGTTGGTGGCAATGCTGCTTGTTGATGGGGCTCTCATCGGTCTGCATTTTATTTTGGGCGAAGAAAAGCTGCCTCTGTCGGTCTGCATCACGCTTGGCGCGATTGCAACCGCCACGGCTCCCGCGGCAACCCTGATGGTCGTCAAGCAGTACAAGGCAAAGGGGCCCTTGACCAATATTCTGCTCCCCGTTGTAGCACTTGATGACGCGGTGGGACTGATCTGCTTTGCCGTTTCTATCGGAATCGCGCAGGCGGTCGAGGGCGGTACGGTCAGTGTCATTTCGGTGCTGGTCAACCCCTTGCTGGAGGTCGTGCTTTCGCTCCTTTTGGGCTCGCTTTCGGGCTTCGTTTTCACGGGCGTGGAGAATATGTTCAAGTCCAACAGTAAGCGTCTGTGTCTCTCTATTACTTTCGTTCTGCTCACCATTGCGCTCTCCAAGCTTTCCTATACATTTGACAATGGGCTCAAGATCAGCTTTTCCACCCTGCTCGTTTGCATGATGCTGGGAACCATCTTCTGCAACATCTGTGATTCGTACGAGGAATTGATGGAAAAAACCGACAAATGGACGATGCCGATCTTCATCCTTTTCTTTGTCATCAGCGGCGCGGAGCTGGAATTCAGCATCTTTAAGGACGGAACCGTTATTTTGGTTGGCGCGCTGTATATTATTTTCCGCAGTTTAGGTAAGTATATCGGTTCGTTTATCAGCGCAAAAGCAACGGGATGCAACTCCAACATCGTCAAGTATCTCGGCATCACACTCCTGCCGCAGGCGGGCGTTTCGATCGGTATGTCGGTGACAGCCGCCGCCGTTCTCGCAACGGGTGGAACCGTGCGCAACATCGTTTTGTTTGCCGTGATGATCTACGAAATGGTTGGCCCCATGCTGACAAAGATCGCACTGACGCGCGCGGGCGATATTACCCCCAAGCCCACCGCCGAGCCTGTTCACCACATGACAGTGGCAGAGGTCTTTGCGGACGATGCCGATGACGATGGAGAATAATATTTGATACATAAAAAGCACGGATGAACTACAATTGTCCATCTGTGCTTTTTTGGTTGACTTTTTTTGTGGGATATGGTATAATAATGCAAAGAAAGCCTGACTTTGCAGGCATGCTTATTTAATGATATGTCGGACGCAACGAGAAAAAGGAGTATTCTATGAAAACCAAATTATATCCGATAAAGCTTTTGGGCGTGACGAAATCGCCCATTTGGAGTGGGGTGCGTCTTTGCCGCGATTTTGGAAAGAATGCAGATGCCGCTGCCGTTGGCGAGAGCTGGGAGCTCACCGTGCGCCGTGACGAGGTTTGCACGGTGGAAAACGGGACGTGGGCAGGCGAGCGGCTGGACTCCTTGATCGACCGTTTGGGTGATGCTCTGACGGGCGGCGATTTCGGCTCATCGGATTTTCCTTTGCTCATCAAGCTGATCGACGCGGGCGACCGCCTGTCGGTGCAGGTACATCCCGACGATACATATGCCGCGCGTGTGGAAAATGACCGCGGAAAGACCGAAATGTGGTACATCGTGGAAGCCGAAGAAGGGGCGGAGATCATTTGCGGCCTTGCCGACGGCGTGGATTCCGATGGCTTTGCCAAGGCGGTGGCGGACGGAAAACTCGAAAGTGCGCTGAAGCATCAGCCGGTGTATGCGGGCGAGACCTATTTCATTCCCGCGGGGCTGGCGCATGCCATCGGGCGTGGGATCCTCATTGCCGAGATCCAGCAGAACTGTGATCTGACCTACCGTGTCTACGATTATGACCGCAGCGATGTCAACGGCAATCTGCGCGAGCTTCACGTTGCAAAGGCACTTGATGTGACGCGTCCGTTTACCGATGCCGAGATCGACGCGGTGCGCTATTCGCAGGCAAAGGAAGAGGAGCGTGATGGGGAATTGCTTGCCGCGTGTGAGTTCTTCCGTGTAAAAAAGCTTGATCTTTGCGGCGAGACGAGACGCGTTGACCGAGTGGGCGTAATGCAGCATTTGCTGATCCTATCGGGCGGCTTGACCCTGCAATGCGGCGGCGTGTCCTATCCCACCAAAAAGGGAGACAGCTGGCTGCTCCCCGCCTCGCTTGCCGACGTTTGGCTTGACGGAACGGGCACCGTGATCGTTTCTGCGGTGAAATAAAAAAACGCAGACCGAGATCTGCGAAAAAATATTTGTAGAAAGATATTGACAAATACTGAAAAACAGTGTATAATAATAACGTAAGAGTTACCGGCAACGGTTGCTCCCAATAGTTGATTAAAGATTTAACCGCCTACGTTTGGAAGCAGAGGCGGTTATTTCTTATTGTTATGGTTGTCGATGTAGGTCAGCAATGCGAGGATGAATCCTGCAAAGAGGAACAGCAGTTCCCAAGTTACGAACATTGGCATCACCTCCCCTTTTTTGTGGGAAGGCAAACAAAAGAAATCTGCATTCCCAATGAAGGGAAGCAACCGCCACCATTTATGGTAACTCTTACGGGTATTAAAATACCGACATTATTTTATCATATTTTGCAGGATCTGTCAAGCTCTTTTTCTTTCGTTTATGCTTACAGCACCTTGCTGAGAAATTCCTTTGTTCTGGGGTTTTGGGGATTTCCAAACAGCTCGGCAGGGGGCGCCTCCTCGGTGATCTTTCCGCCGTCCATGAAGAGAACGCGGTCGGCGACCTCGCGCGCAAAGCCCATTTCGTGCGTGACGATCACCATCGTCATGCCTTCATCTGCAAGCTCGCGGATCAGATCCAGCACCTCACCCACCATTTCGGGGTCGAGGGCTGAGGTTGGCTCGTCAAACAGCATGACCTCGGGGTTCATGGCAAGCGCGCGCACGATAGCGATTCTCTGCTTCTGTCCGCCCGAGAGGGTGGAGGGATAGGCGTTTGCTTTTTCTTCCAGTCCAATGCGGCGGAGCAGGTTCATTGCAGTTTCTCTTGCCTCGTCCTTGATCTGCTTTTTGACGGCGGGCTTCGCAAAAATACCGCCTGCCTTTTTGGTTTTCAGATACACGGGGGCAAGCATGATGTTTTGCAAAACGGTCTTGTTGTTGAACAGATTGAACTGCTGAAACACCATTCCGATGTGCTCGCGGTGCTTGTTGATGTCAACCTTCATGTCTGCCAAGTCCTCGCCGTTGAAGAAGATCGAGCCGCCCGTGGGATCCTCCATGCAGTTGAGGCATCGGAGAAAGGTGCTCTTGCCGCTGCCCGAGGGGCCGATCACGGCGATCTTTTCGTTTTTGTGGATCACACAGTCGACGTTATTGAGGACGTTGAGTGTTTTCTTTTTGCCAATCGGAAAGGATTTGCACAGTCCGCGAATGACGATCAACTCGTCGTTATTCATTGCGGGCGTGGGATTGCTTTGTGCGGTTTTCATGCTACTCATCGTTATCTCCTTTCTCATGTGCGATCGTCGCGGTGGAGCTGCTTTTCAAGCAGCTTGAACAGAAGGGTGATCAGCATGATCAGCGCGATGTAGATCAGTGCCATCATCAAATAGGGGGCGAGGTATTCGTAATTGACGTTACCCATTTCGGTGAATACCTTATACAGGTCGACCGCCGCAACGAAGCTGACGACCGAAGTGTCCTTGATCAGCGCGATAAATTCATTTCCCATGGTGGGGAGAATGTTTTTGATCGCCTGCGGAATGACGATCTTGAGCATGGTGGGATAAAAACCAAGCCCCAGCGCACGTCCTGCCTCCATCTGTCCCGCATCCACCGATTGAATGCCCGCGCGCATGATCTCGGAAACGTACGCACCGCTGTTGAGACCGAAAATGAGGATACAGGTATTAAGAGATCCCAGCGAGATCCCCATGAGAGGGAAGAGCACGTAGTAGGCAAGCAGGAGCTGGACAACGATAGGCGTTCCGCGGAAAAAGCCGACGTAAACGTTGCAAACGCCGTTGAGTACGCGGGGGAGTGCCTTGTATTTCGGCATTACCTTGACCGCCGCGATCAGCGTGCCGATCACAATGCCGATCAAAAGGCCCAGCACCGCGATGACGACGGTGTTTTTCAGACCTTCCGAGAAAACGCGCTTATAGCCTCCGTTGGTGTAAAACAACCGCCAAAAGGCAGACCATTCATCTACAAAATTCATGAGAGCATCCTTTCTGAATTATAAGCCTTTACAAAACAGGGCTACCGATCTCTCGGCAGCCTTGCTTTGATCATACTTGTTTGATTATTCGTTTACGCTTTTTGCGATTGCGTCAGCGGGCGCGTTGTCGAGGATCACGTAGTTGATCTCGCCGTTGCGCATTGCCGTTACAGCAAGAGCTGCGTAGTCGTAGCCCATCTTGGTAACAGGCAGGCCCTTGAAGCCGTAGCCGTCGGGATTTTCGAGGTCGCCTACAATGTAGGTCTCGCCCGTGGTTCCGTTCTGGCAACCGATCTTGGTGTCCTTGTTCAAGCCGTCAAGGATCTTTTCTACGTCCTCTACGGTCTTGCAAGCATCAAAGGTGGTGTCGTCGCCCTTCACGATGAGAACCTGAGAAGCGTTGTAGTAGGAATCGCTGAAGGTAACCATTTCCTCACGTGCGGGGGTGATGGTGAGACCTGCCATGCCGATGTCAGCAGTACCGGTTTGAACCGAGGTTACAACAGACTCAAACTTCATGTCGAGGATGACGAGCTCTTTGCCGAGGTACTCAGCCAAGCCCTTTGCAATCTCGAGGTCGATGCCGTAGAACTTACCGTTTTCGTCTACCATTTCAAAGGGAGCAAAGCCCGTGCTGGTTGCAACAACGAGCTGATTCTTGGAAGCGTCAGCGGTGGTTGCTGCGGTGAACTTTTCGGGAGTGCCTTCGCCAAAGTACTTGTCGCAGATGGCATCAAAGGTTCCGTCGCCCTGAATCTTTTTGAGGTATTCGTTTACCTTGGAGAGGAGCTCGGTGTCTTCCTTACCAACTGCAAATGCATATTTCTCAACGGAGAGGGGAATGTCGATGACCTTAACGCCAACCTTTTTTCCGCAGGAGCCAAAAGCGGCAATTGCGCCGACGAGCATGACGGCAACAAGCAGGATACTGATCAATTTTTTCATGATAAATTCCTCCAATTATTCTATATTTGATTGATCATGTGCATATTATAGCGCATAATTATTCATTTGTCAAGTATATTCAGAAATCTTTTTTGAATTGCGAAAAAATTTTTGAAAAAATTTTGAAAAACCTATTGCATTTTGGGGAAAGATGTGGTATAATATCAAGGTCAGCGAAACAAGGCCCGTTGGTCAAGCGGTCAAGACGCTAGCCTCTCACGCTGGAAACATGGGTTCGATTCCCGTACGGGTCACCAACAGAAACAAATCCGAACTACTTCGTAACAAACGATGTGTTCGGATTTGTTTTTTATTTCAATTATCCATATTAAAAGCTTAAGGGTGCAGGCATCACGCCTACACCCTTAATTCTTTTTGTTGTTTTCGCTTAGTTTTCCATTCTTCGAAGTCTTTTACATTTTCTTCTTTACTGAAATATTCAATAATATATGGCAAAAAACTTCGGGCAAGAACCCCATATTCATAATCGGGAATCTTTATAGGGAGATCAACTGTTAAAGACCCCCCGCCTGACATGGCGAGCTTGTTACTAAGCAACCACAAACCTGCATAATATAATTTTTTAAATAAGCTCAATCGCATTACCTCCCGTCTCTATCCCAACTGTTACGGCTCTGTACCTTGCTCTGCTCACGCTTTTGCCATTCGGTTAAGATTCGCAGAATGGCGCTCTCCATATCCTTTGGTGTAGAATCGGGAAAGAAATCTCGTAGTGCCTCCAAGTCAAGTTTAAGCGTTTCTTTCTGATTTGGCTTCGGTCGGCTCATGACCTCGAACATCATATCCGCATCAAGCAACTGCATCGCGCTCATTTCTTTCATCTTTACCGCCTGCGAGAGTGACGGAGTCGCCTCGTAATCTTGAATCAATTCTACAAGAGCGCGTTGTTCTTCCTCCTTGAGAAAAGATAATTTTTCTGCGGGAGTCAGAGCGATTTTCCCCTCGTCTA
>JAFTXB010000076.1 GCA_017461825.1 Clostridia bacterium | reverse complement strand
CGTGCGGTTATCTTTTTTTAGATAATCGAGGAAGCAACCGTCACCGGGAGCCTCTACGCTCTTATTATATCCTGTTTTTCCGCGTTTGTCAATAGGTTTTACAAAATTTCAGCCGAGCGATCGGCTTTTTTGTTTATTGACAAACGGCAATGGGTATGGTATAATATGTTCGGCAGAAAACCCACGGGTTTCTCCCGTAGAGGTTTCACGGAACGAATGGCGGTTGCTTTCTCTGTAAAATGGGGAAGTGCCAATCTTTTTGAGAGCAGCCTTCCCGATTTTTTGAGGGGAGGTGATGCCGATGTACATGACGCTTCAGGATATTCTCCTTTTGGGTGCGTTGATCGTATCCATTATCGCGCTTGTTATTGACGTTTGCAATAAAAAAAGATAACCGCCTGCCTCCAAACATGTGGTTATCTTTTTTTAACTAACGAGGAAGCAACCGTCGCCGGGAGCCTCTACGCTCTTATTATATCCTGTTTTTCCGCGTTTGTCAATAGGTTTTACAAAATTTCAGCCGATTGATTTTTTACTTTAAAAAAAGATCATAATGATTGTATCCGAACTCTCCAATTGACAAAGACACCCCCTCTCACGGAAAACATATCGGTATAAACAGTAAAACGGGCGACATTTCACCGCCCGTTGCTTTTTTATTCAGAAAACCTCTTGCGCCAAAAGCGCCTCATTCCGTTTTCTTATGCTCGGATACCGTGTTTGGCATCGCCGTTGCTTCAACAGTCGTTCGGGGCGCGTCTGCGGTTGATGCGGCTGTGTATTGCAAGGGCATGCGCGATGTGCTTTGCGTTGCGGCAGTGTGTGATACGCCCGCAGTTTCGGGCGGTTTTACTGTAGCGGCCGCCGCAGGGGTACGCGGTGTGTATGCGGGTGCCCTTTGCATCATAGCACGTCTGTCGGCATCCTCCTGCGGGTTTCCAAGTCCAAAGCTAATGGCAATCGCCGTGTTAACGTGATCCATCATCCCCTCGTCAAGGTGTCCCATTTTTTCCTTTAAGCGTTTTTTGTCAAGTGTTCGGATCTGCTCGAGAAGAATCACCGAGTCCTTGGCAAGTCCCGCGTCCTCGGCATAAATATCAATGTGGGTGGGAAGCCTTGTTTTGCTCATACGTGACGTGATCGCCGCGGCAATAACGGTGGGACTGTAGCGATTTCCAATGTCGTTTTGAATGATCAGCACGGGGCGCAATCCCCCTTGCTCGGAGCCAACCACGGGGCTGAGATCGGCATAATATATATCTCCGCGTCTGATGCTCATTTGCGGACCTTCCTTTCCTTTTTGGGTTTGTTTTTCGTCTATTCCTATTTTTGGCGCAAAGCGGGGGCTTTTAAACAGTCTCTCCAAAAGTTTGCCATAGGAATTTTTTGCCGTAAAACACATCCCCTTTGCAGTATATGTCGCAAAAGGAAGAAACGCGACGTCCGCCATTCAAAAACGCGTGGGCTTTGGTTGAAAATTTGCCGTATAAAAAGCCGTCAAATCAACAAAAGCCGAAGCAAAGAACTATCCGTGTATCAAAATACACTTTTATATGAAGTAAGATATTGCAAAATGCAAAAAACTGTGATATAATAAACACATCAAAACGCTTACCCGAAAGCAATAGGAGAAATCGAAGCATGATATACGAAAACAAATCCGCGCCGGCTCTCGTTTCGGTACTTATATGAGCACACCCCAACCCTTAACACAAGCCAAAAATTCCGCACGGCTTCTGCGGATACACGGGTATCTCAGCGAGCTTACATACACACATCAGCGCAACGCCCCCGCCAAACCGCTGTTTCACGCCTGTGCCATGCTCCTGCCCGAAAGGAACTTTGAAATTGTCGCGCGCTTTGGAAACGCCGACAGCCTGCGTTCACCGATCCTGAACGATACGGAGATACACCGCAAAGTCAATCAAATACTCGCCCGCCCCGAAAAAATCACTTGTATGATCTTGCCGACCGATGCGGGGTGCGAGCTTTTATCGTTCGATTTCCGACAGATATCGGGTATGCTTTTCGTCGGATCGTTGCCGTATGCCGCAAGTACCGTTTTTGAAATGATCCGACTTTTGGATAAAAAACACCGCGTCATTCTTGTAGAAGCGCAGGAGCCCTCGGGCAAACCGGATAACGATATCTTTTTGCGGATCGCTCTGTTGCTCGATATCATTGAGGCATTTGCCGATCTTCAAATACCGAACGAAACACGCCTTGCCATGCTCGCCGCCTTATTTGGGTGCACCCTTGAACAGATCAAGTCAAGAACATCGTTTTTTGACAGTCTCCCACCCCTTGACATCCGCAATATGGCTTCCGTGCTCTGCCGCTTGATGGAGATCGCAGGACAGTTTTTAATAACAGAAGAAAAAGGAAAATATGATGAAAAAATTTGAAGGCATCTTATTTTTGTCAGACCTTGACGGAACACTGTTGCGTTATGACAAAAGCGTATCGCAGGAAAATATCAACGCCATTACCTATTTTATGGCAGAGGGCGGACTGTTTTCATTTGTTTCGGGCAGATCGCCCATTGCCATGCGCGAGCTGTATGAAAGACTGCACGCAAACGCCCCCGTGGGCTGTCTCAACGGAGGCGGCATCTACGATTTCGCGCAGAACAAAATGCTGTGGTCTGCCACCATCTCACGCAGTGCCCTGCAGCTTGCCAACTTTGTGGAAGTAAATTTCCCCGACGTCGGAATCGAGGTCAACACCAACGACCAGATCTATTTTTCACGTCTCAACGCCTACACCGACAAGCACTGCCGCGACGAATCACTGATCCCCTGTATGCGCTACTACAACGACGTGGACGAACCGCTGGTAAAGCTGTTGTTTGCCGCCGAGGCAAATCGGATGCCCACACTTTCCAAGGCGCTATCGGAGCTTCCCGTGTCAAAGGAATTCAACCTGATGCAATCCGACCCCAACTATTACGAGGTCTTGCCGAAAGGAATTGACAAGGCAAATTCGGTTCGCCGTCTCTCCGAGATCCTCGGCGACCGCGTGCACACCGTCATTGCAGTGGGCGACAACGACAACGACGCGCCCATGCTCCGCACCGCCACCGTCAGTTACGCCGTGGCAAACGCCTCACCTCTTGCAAAAGCATCCGCCACCCGTCATACGGTTTCCAACGAGGAAAACGCGATCGCCGCGATCATTGAAGAGCTCGACCGCGAATATTCCAATCGCTGATCTTTTATGAAAAAAGCGCGGCACACCCCGAAAAAAGGGTGCGCCGCGCCGTCTTTTTGCACTTACGCAAGCAACTTTCCAAAAAACTTCTTGATTTTTCACAGGCTTTATGCTACAATAATAGTATCAAACATCGCGGAGGTAAAAACGCATGAAGATCGCTTTGATCGCACACGACAAAAAGAAAAACGAAATGATTGAGCTTGCAAAGCAATACAAGGACGTGCTGGCAGAACACGAGCTGTACGCAACGGGCACGACAGGAACGCTGATCATGGGCGAAACCGGACTTTCGATCCACCGCATGAAGAGCGGCCCTCTCGGCGGCGACCAACAGATCGGTGCCATGCTTGCCGAAGGAAATCTCGACCTGATCCTCTTTTTGCGCGATCCTCTGACCGCACAGCCCCACGAGCCCGATGTTTCGGCACTTTTGCGCCTCGGTGACGTACAGAGCATTCCGCTTGCCACCAACCGCGAAAGCGCCACCGTGATGCTCGAAGCAATGAAAAACGGTGTTTATTTTGACTGATCCTCAAAAAAGGAGCAAAAAGCCATGAACAACACATCCGGCTGGAGTGCGGGAAGTGCTCCCTACGAATACACGGTAGCCGAAAAAAAGACACGTACACTCTGTTTCAAGCGTGCCGCACTGGTCGCGCTTTACGTGCTTTGGGTGATCGGCTGGCTGTTGGCGGGCGTAATGATCAAGCTGATCGTACCGCTGTTGGCGTTTATTCCGATCTCGCTTTGGATCCTCGTCTTTTTCACATGGCGGCTGACGCAGGTTGAGTATGAATTTTCCTTTTTTTCGGGAGAGATGACCGTCTCGCGCGTACTGGGCAGCAGATCGCGCCGTGCACTCTGCACGGTCAAAATGCGCGATGTTGAGCTTTTGATCCCCTGTTCTGCCGACGGTGCCGATGTACGCATCGACCGTTTTGCCCCGCATCGGGTGATCTATGCCGCTTCAAGTGAGGATTCGCCCGCACTCTTTGCCGCTCTTTTTAAGGACGGCAACGGCACCCCCACCGTACTTTACTTTGAGCCCGACGAAAAGGCGCGCAAGATCGTGCGCTACTACAACGCCACGGCAATCTCGTCGGCTCACGTCAAATTTGATCCTAACGGAGGCACCCTATGAAAAACCAACCCGAATTGACCCTGCGCATCCCCGAAGACCTTCTCCGCAAGCTGCTCTACGTGTCCGAAGCCGAAGGCCGCTCGCCCAATAACCACATTCTCATGCTGCTCCGCAACAACGTCCAGTATTTTGAACGCGCCAAAGGCCGCATCGACCAAAACAAGCTCCGCTCCATCGACCTCTCCGAATACGAAAAGAATTCAGATGAGGCTTGAATTGTTGAGTTTTTTGTGGGGGAGACCCCTTTTCAAGGAAAAAGGG
>JAFTXB010000075.1 GCA_017461825.1 Clostridia bacterium | reverse complement strand
GTGCGGGTTCGGTCAGACGTGGATCAGATCGCGCAACACCGTTTCCTCTGCCGCCATCTTGCAGCTGTTCATCAGCCCGATCCAGCGCAGGGGATCCTCGTTCTTCATCTGCTCGGTCAAGCCCTCGGCTCTCGCTAACTCTGCGGTCAACTTCTCCACCGTTTCGGTCGCCGTGCGGTCGATCTCCAAGAGATACTGCTTCAGCGTGGCGTTGGCTTTCATCACGCCGTAGGTCCCCCTGCGGTGGGCTTTGAGGAACTCCAGCCGCATCCGTCCGTACTTCCCTATCTCGCCCTTGGGTTGTTCGGGCAGCGTCAGGTTGGGAATCCTCATGCCGTTCTCGATTTTGTAGGTCAGTTCCATCTTCTTTTCCTCCTTGTTCGGGTTGTTTTTCAGCCTTATTATACGCGGTTTGCGGCGTTTTGTCAAAGGTACGGCTATCTTTCGCTTTCTCCTTTTCACAGCTCCGCACACATCTCTCGATCTGCCGCAGACACATTTCCGATATATCCGCATTGGCATAACCAAGAACCGAAACCGTATCATGGGTATTGAAGTCTTTGATGGGAGAGAGAACGTCATTGCTGATATATTTCTCCGCCTCCAATCCCAAACGTGTGAATACAGTATAGACCACACCGGCTGTTAGGATAAAGCTGAATTTTGTTTTCAGTTCTTCCTCGCCCACATTTTCCAAAGCACTTCCCATAACCGCCTGCTTGAGGTTTTCAAAATAGTCGGTCAGATGATCCTCCACGGCGTTCATGCAAGCAAACATGGCAGCCTCCGAAAGATTGTCTTTGCCGGAGAGCTTTCCAAACTGATTTTCCAAAGATTCGATGATCTCGCCCTCATAGACGGGCGCTACCTCCCACAAGGCAAAGGGCTGACGGTCGGGGTGATAGGTGTCACCAATGTCGAACACATGACGGAGATAGGAATGCCCACCCGACTCCACGATCAGCGCAATCCCCGTGGAACCTCGCTTGACGCGCCTGCCAAAATGCCTGTTCCATAGCTCGATCTCGGCGCAGGCAATGGCATGAGGACGCTGGGCATGGATCATGATCTGATCGTCAAAGGAATACTTGTACTGAAATGCCGCCGTACTCAAAAAGTCCTTCCATGCGATGCTATCCTTCGATACGCGCTCCAAGGTGTTGCGATACAGCTCGGTAATCAGGTCTATCTTTCGGGGCATGAAATTCCTCCTTTCCAAAATAAAAAGAGTCCAACGAAATTCGCTGAACTCTCTTGTAAATATTTTTTGATATTAAATTGCGTTTCTTGCGGAAAGATAAAAGTCAATATCTTGATTCAGATATTGATATCCTGTGGTATGGAGAACATCGTAAAACTCACGGAGATAATCGAAAACGCCGTGTTTTTGAAATAACAACGAAACCTCCTTGCCGGTCATATTTTTATAAGCCTTATAATTTTCCAAACAGAAAACCGCAAATTCCATTTCCTTACTCATACCACACCTCCTTACACATCGGGATATTCCAGTTTACCTGCTTTCTCTCCCTGTAGAAACATTTGATAAAGCATCGGTGTACTGTAATGCCAAAGTTTGGTATCCTCTTTTTCTAACTCGGAATATAGCACCGACGCATACAATTTTTGCAGTGCTTCTTCTTCACCGATATTCTGTTGCATAGAAATATAGTCTACCAAATCGGCACTGATTCTTGGCATGATTGCAACAAACTTAGCTTGATCCATTTATCATACCTCCTTGCGAACCACTTGAAACCCTTTAAAGGTACAAAATTGCAACGCATTTTCGGTATGCAACGTGATCTGATTCTGCAGCACCTCTGTTTTCAAGCGTTTGATCGTTTCTTCTACGTCGTACACGCCTGTTTCAAACAAGCGGATAGATTCATACACCTTATCATCCGCCACAGGTCCAATATCAATATCGGAAATAACGAATTGTGAGATACCTTGACGGTTGTTCACTACAAAATCCAACCATTCATGATCGGCTTTTGCAAAAGTGCGAACATTCAATTGTTTGATAGCGGCATCCATGTCATATTCATAGATTGAAACATAACCGACCTCTGACGCCGTGCGCCGCATTTTGATCTTTGCCCAGCGTTCTGCTTGATCATAGGAAGTAGTCGTGTAAAAACCAACCCCAAAATCAAGGAATACAGACCCGACACGGATCTCCGGCTTTTCCACCAAAACATTGCTTCCATGATATAAAATCAAGAGAACACCTCCAATCACCGTTGTTTTTGTTGTTTCACCTTTATTATATCATATTTTCTATCGTTTCGCAACAAAAAAATAATATTTCTTCAAAAATTATCTCGCCTTCACTTGTTCTTCTTTCTGTGTCGGGAAGTCCCAACCGTACACCGCGCCGATCTGCTCGCCCAGCTTCTCTGTCAGGCGGTCAATGTCCTCCTGCTTTGCCACACCGCGATAGATCTGATCCATCAGCTCGGCGCGGTCGTCATAGTCGGCATCCTCCTTGAATTTGCGGTAATAGATATAGTTGGTGCCGTCATGGTGAAGCTGTCG
>JAFTXB010000074.1 GCA_017461825.1 Clostridia bacterium | reverse complement strand
CTCCGCACTCATCAAAAGCTGTGGCAGATATACTGTTTTTTTCTCAAAGCCTCTGCCCACTCGGTCGAGCGCGGGGATGATCTCATTTTGCACAACGGTCATCGGCTCGGTGTTCTCCAGCATTGCATGGGTCAACTCCCCTGCCTGCTCTCGTAAGCCTTTGAGGATCGCTTTTTGCAAGGGTGTCTCGCCCTCGGTCATGGGGGCTACCGCACCGATGGGGGCTTGTGCCGAAACCGTGGCTGTCTCGGCACATCGTGCTGTAAAGGCAATGTAATCGGCACAGTTTTCATCCTGTCCGTGCAAAACACGGTACGCATACCACACCTTTAACATATCCACCGAATAGGGATTCATGATGGCGGCGGACAGACCGTTTTCCATCGCTTGCGCAAAGAAGGTGCTGTTGACTGCGTCACGCTGCGGTAGTCCGAACGACACATTGGATACGCCAAGTGAAGTGTGACATCCCAGCTCCTCGCGGATACGGCGCACTGCCAAAAGCGTTTCAACCGCCGCACGCGGATCTGCGCTGACAGTCATCGCAAGCGGATCAAAGACAATGTCTTTTTTGTCAATTCCGTACTCCCCTGCCGTTTGCAGGATCTTTTTTGCAATGGCAACACGTCCATCGGCGTTTGCGGGAATACCGTCCTCGTCCAGCGTCAGCGCAACCACAACGCCTCCGTATTTTTTGACCAACGGAAAAATTGCGCGCATGCTCTCGTTTTTTCCGTTGACCGAGTTGATCATCGCTTTACCATTGTAACGGCGCAAGGCAACCTCCATAGCGCACGGGTCGGAGGTGTCGATCTGCAAGGGAAGATCAATGATCGCCTGTAGCTCACAAGTCGCGCGGCAAAGCATTTCGCATTCGTCAATATCGGGAAGTCCGACATTCACGTCAAGGATATGCACTCCCCTTTCCTGCTGATTGAGCCCTTCCTGCAAAATATAGTCGATGTCGTTTTCGATCAACGCCTGTTTGAAACGTTTCTTTCCCGTGGGGTTGATGCGCTCACCGATGAGGATCGGCATCTCACCAAAAGCAACGGTGTGCGTATATGACGAAACGACAGTGTTTTGCTTTTGAGAAATCGAATGCGATTTGATATTTTGGGCATGTGCGGTCAATTCCGAAATATATGCGGGAGTGGTACCGCAACAACCGCCTGCAACACGCACACCCTGCTTTAGCATCCCGGTAACCTCATTGGCAAAGTCGAAAGGCGTGACATCGTATACGGTCTGTCCGTTCACACTTTGCGGCAAGCCTGCGTTGGGCTTGAGCAAAACGGGGATTGATGCGCAATGCAGGTATTTTTCCACCACAGGCCTCAATTGCTGGGGACCGAGTGAACAGTTGACACCAATGGCATCGGCTCCCATCCCCTCCAGCATGGCAACCATTGCCTCAGGGGATGCGCCCGTCATCAGCTTGCCATCCTCACCGTACGCGTTGGAAACAAACACGGGCAGTGTACTGTTTTCTTTTGCGGCAAGCAGAGCCGCTTTGGTTTCATAGCTGTCGTTCATGGTCTCGATCATGATGAGATCAACTCCGTATTTGACACCCAACCGAACCGTTTCGGCAAAGACCGATACCGCATCCTCAAAATCAAGATCTCCGTACGGCTTGAGCAGTTTTCCTGTGGGGCCTATGTCAAGCGCTATGAATTTTTCCTGTGTACCGCTCGACGCATCGCGTGCCGCTTTGGCGTTTTCCACCGCCGCGCGCACGATCTCATCCAGTTTCTCAGATGTGAATTTAAGTGTATTCGCGCCAAACGTATTGGTATTGACCACATGGCTTCCCGCGTCAAAATACGCGCGGTGAACGCCTTGTATGACATCGGAATGGGTGAGATTCCACTCCTCGGGATGCTCTCCCGGGCGCAAGCCCGCTGCCTGCAACAGCGTTCCCATACCACCGTCAAGTATAACGGTCTGATTCTTTAATAACTCTTTGATGTTCATATAATTTCTCTTTCTCTCAATCCTACAATTGCCGTAACCGACTTGGTGGGGGACATCAGCATACTGTCATTTAATGTCAGCCCGATCCTTCGCGGACAATCGAGGGCTTTGAAAATATCCTTTTGAAGCTCCAGGGAAAGATCGCCGTAGCCGGGGCTGAAGCGCGGACGGATCCACAAGCCTTCGTTATCGTACTCCATGCGCATATGGTCGCAAAAAGTATCGCAAAGGCGTTCCACGCGCTCGGTACCAACCGCCTGCAAAGCGAGAGCGCGCGAGGGCGATATGCGTGTGTATTTCGCAATCAGGCGGTCGATCTCCAACCCCACCGTTGCGGCAAAAACCAGTACCGCCGCATCGTTGTGCAAAAAGTCGGCAAGCGATCGGCTTTGAACCTTGGCAAACGTGAGGTCAACCGTGTCTCCGTCGACCCATACATCGAACTCACGGTAGCATATCCGATCGGAAAAGATCCCCTCGGTTTCACGTATCACATCGTGAACAAGCTCCAATACCTCAGCAGTAGCCTTTCGACACCCCATATACGACAAAATTGCCTTGATATTTTGACAGGGTGAAAGGTGAAATTGGCGCATCCTCTCACTCATTTGCCCAGTATATCCGACAGGTTGCTCTGTATTTTTTCGGCAACATCGGGCTTGTTCATTGAATAAACATGTACGTTTGTAATATTATTTGCAAACAGATCGATGATCTGATCGGTAGCATAAGCAATTCCTGCCTGCTTCATAGCGGCGGGATCGGAACCGAATTTATCGACCAATGCCTTGAAGCGTTGTGGCATAAATGACCCCGACAGTTTGACAGCGCGCTCGACCTGCTTGGCGTTTGTAATGGGCATGATACCCGCAACCACGGGAACCGTGATCCCCGCCTCGCGGATCTTGTACAGAAAATTATACAGCAGGTTATTGTCAAAAAACATTTGCGTGGTGAGAAACTGACAGCCGGCATCGATCTTTTCCTTGAGATAAAAAATGTCATCCTTTTGATTGGTACTTTCGGGGTGGATCTCGGGATAGCATGCGCCTCCGATACAAAAATCGGCACCGCTCTCACGAAGCTCCCGAATGAGATCGACCGCGTGATGATACGCCCAAAGAGAGCGATCCTCTCCCATTCTGTCCTCGGGAATGTCGCCGCGCAAAGCCATGATATTTTCGATGCCCGCCGCCCGCATTGCCTCGATCTTATCGCGCACAGTGTCTTTTGTAGATGACACGCAGGTAAGGTGTGCCAGCGTGGGAACATCATACCGCCGTTTGATATCCTTGGCAATATCAAGTGTATATTTACTTGTTCCGCCGCCCGCACCGTATGTCACACTCATAAAAGCGGGACGAAGTGACGCAATCTCTTCAACGGCAGATTTTACACTTTCAAAAGCCGTGTCGGTCTTGGGAGGAAACACCTCAAAGGACAGCGACAGCGTGTCTCGCTTTAAAATTTCGGTTAGCTTCATATCTTTAATACCTTCTTTCAAATGTCCCATTAAAATGCTTTTTTGATTGATTCCGTAAGCGGACAACCATCGGGCATCCGCTCGTTTTCGCTTGTTTTGACAACGGACGTGCAATGCACGCTCCTACTACCCTATTTCAGTTTTCATTATATCACAAACAGCCTCTGCCGTCAAGTTTTTTCTTGCACGAACGGATAACAAAAAGGCTGTTCCGTGCTTTTCGGCACAAACAGCCTTTTTGATAAACTCAAAGCGACTTCAAAAAGTCGCCCAAACGCTTTGCAAGCACAGCCTGTCCCGCATCGTTGAAATGGAGACCGTCGGCGGTATATTTGAGGCGTTCGTCGGCATTGTTGGGGTCAATTCCCAATTCGTGATAAAGATCAAGCACGGGAATGTCAAACTGAAGCGCGCGCTCCTTGATGATCTCAACATAATTGACAAGGGGCATGGCATCCGATTTTTTGTTCGGATTGGGCGACGGTAAGGTATCGGGCGTACCGCCTACGTGTGCACGTGCGGGTGTCATAAATACCACAGTCTTGTCCTTATATTGGGTCTTGAGAAGATTCATCAGAAAGTAAACCGCGCCCCAAAAGGTTGCGGGAGTCCTATCCTCGGGGGAGCCGATCGGAGCATCGCCGTGTATGTAATCGTTAACACCGCCGTACACAACAATAATATCGGCATCTTGGGTGATATTATACGCGCGTCCGCAAAAGCACAGATCAAACCGCGGCTTTTCGCTGGGAACCGACTGATGCGAAAGTCTTGTGCCGCTGATGCCGTAATTGTATACCGCCTCCAATTCCAAATCGCGCTTGAGTACATTATCATAGCGGCAATTGGTAATATCGTTGACACCAACGCCCTCGGTAATGCTGTCTCCTAAAAATGCGATTCTTTTTCCCTTTAGTTCCATTTTGTAACCCCTTTATTCATTTGTCACGCCAAGGTATTCCTCCAGCGTAAGATTGCCGTAATAGATGTCTGTTGCCGCCTCACGTCCCACAAAACGGTAGTGCCACGGTTCATAGGTGTAGCCCGTAATATCTTCCTTTCCTTTTGGATAACGGAGGATAAAGCCAAACTTATGGGCGTTATCCTTGAGCCAAGCAAATGCCTCGGTATTTTCAAACGCCGTTGTAAGGATGGCACCTGAAGAAACAAAATCAAGGCACAGCCCCGTTTGGTGCTCGCTGGTACCGGGAAAAGCGGAATAAGACAGCACCACCACACGCGCATCGGCATAATCCAAGCCCGTCAAACCGTTTTCCGTATATTTTTCCCTGAGATAGTCACTCGAAAAACATTTGCGGGCATCATCGGAAATGGTTGCCATTTCATTTTTGAGATATTGATTAAATAATCCCTGCTGATAAGAATAGGTGCGGTAACCGCTTGTAACCGAAATATCGGTTACCCCCGCGGCATGCATTTCCTCCATCATTTCGTACAGTGCCTCGGCAGTGCGGGATTCCAGCTTGACTTCTTTATTGAGATACGTGTCGCATGTCAGCGTGACAACCGACGCGGGTGCGTGATCCGCCCCCAAAACATACTCCTTGTTGGCGAGCAGCAGGTAGTCAGAATCAAGCCCTGTCAAGAGCTTTTCGACATTTACATCGGTCTGATAAGAGTACTCAACAGATTCGTAGTAATGCTCGGGAGCATCGCCAAGCGTGGGTTGCTCCTTGCGGCTCTCATGCCCCTCGCCGTCGGGGCGGATACAGGATGCAAGCATCATGGGAATACACAACATAAACAAAATAAATCTCAAGTTTTTTTTCATCATTTTAAGGTTTCGTTTCTATCACAATAAAATATGGCGACGTTGGTGAATTTAAAATATTGACCTTGGTAGCGCAAACCTTGTGTCGGCTGACAGACGCAAGATAATCACAGATCATTTTCCCCTCGGCATCTCCCTCCGCATGCCCCGGATAAACGGCAACGTTGAGGATGGCATCACGGTCGAGCAGCTCGATCGCCGCCTCGATTGCGGGCATGGTGGTCTCGCGCAGAGTAGTAATCGATTTATCTCCGCCCGGAAGCCAACCGAGATTGAACATTCCCGCCTTGATTGGAGTCTTTACATATTGTTTCACGTTATGGTGCGAATCATGTATCAAAGTGTAATTTTGCGGACATCCGACCGATTCGAGACGCTTTGCGGTCGATTCCACAGCTTGCGCCTGAATATCAAAAGCATACACATGTCCGCTCTTGCCCACTGTTCGACAGAGAAATTCGGTATCATAGCCGTTTCCCATGGTGAAATCCACGGCAATATCACCCTCGTGAAGGTGGTTGAGAATAAAATATTTATGCAATTCCAAAAGATCGATCATAGGGATCCTCCTTATTTGTTATGCAGATCCGAGCGCAGGAATTTAAACGCGCGCTCAACCGCATCCTTGGAATTGTACCACGGTTCGGCATCATAACGGTAATCAAACTTTTTGCAAAACCATGACACATCCTTTTGCAGCTCGTCAAAATAGGTCTCTACAACCTTTGCGCAAGCGGCTGCAAACTCGGGTTGCTTCTTCTTACCCAGTCGGCGCTGACCGTACCACAAGAGCTTGCGGTAATGCGGCAGGCAAAAATAGGGCTGTGCGCGAAGCTTTGGAGCAAAATCCTCATCTGTCTGCCAAAGATAAACGGCAGTGTCGATCATATGTTCAAAATTATTGGAAATACGGTCGCAGACATAGCAGGTGGACTCCAGTACCTCAATGCGCTTGATGGGCTTATTTCCCTGTCCGCCGCCAAGCCCCGTGTCCTTGATCTCACGGCGCAGGTCGGCAAGGTGACTTTCCAGCGTCAGTGCCATGCCAAGTCGGTTTTTACGCACAAACATCATATCGTAGTGCGTGCGGCAAAAGCCTGCCTCGTTGGTCTTAATGCGGATGTCGGGCTCCATCATTGAAGCACCGAGAATGAGATCGAGCTCGTCTTCTTCCAGCTTTCGATACAGTGCGCAGAGGGCACAGCCGCATGTAGGATCTGCCGCCGATGCCTCAAACGCCTCGTTGACCGGAATGGTAAAATTCATATCCATTCTGAAAAATTCCTTTTCTTCTCTTGCTTTTTGCATTGATTTCATGTTATAATATAATTATATCATAACATTTTCCCTCTTGCAAGGGATTTTTCGGAATTTTAACAGAGAATACAAAGTTTTGTTTGGGAAGGTAACTTATGCGATACACGTATGCTTTTTTTGATCTGGACGGAACGCTTACAAACTCCGCACCGGGCATTACAAGGTCGGTTCAATATGCGCTGCGAAAATTCGGGATCGAACCGCCGCCCGAGGAAGAGCTGACTGTTTTTGTTGGTCCACCGTTGGTGCAATCTTTTTCAAAATATTTTGGAATGGATGAAGCGCAAAGCCTGAAAGCCGTAGAATATTACCGCGAATACTACCGCGCAAAGGGAATGCTCGAAAACGAAGTTTACGACGGAATTTACGAGCTACTGGAAATATTGAACAAGCGAGGTACGGTATGTGTACTTGCTACTTGCAAGCCGTATGAGTTTGCAGAAAAGATACTCGCGCATTTTGGACTTGACAAACATTTTGCATTTGTTTCGGGGCCCGAAATGAACGGCACACGCGGAAAAAAGCATGAGGTGATCAAATACGCCATGGATCGGCTTTCCATTACAGATGCCGAAAGGATCCTGATGGTAGGCGACCGCCGCGACGATGTACTTGGCGCCGCGCGCTATGGCATTGACTGCGCAGGTGTGCTCTGGGGATTTGGCTCACTCGAGGAGTTGACAGATGCGGGAGCAAAATATTTATGTAACAAGCCGATAAAACTGACGGATTTTTTTACAAATTGAGCCACGGATATTTTTGAAAAAGACTTGACGAACCGATTAAAATAATTTATAATATAAACAACTATTAGAATTCGATATCAAGAAAGGAATTTTGTTCATATGTACCGTATCGGAATTGACCTTGGAGGCACCAACATTGCTGTTGGAATCGTAAACGAAAAATTTGAGATCGTTGCGCAGGACTCGACCCCCACACTTGTCGGCCGTCCCAGTGAACAGATCGTGGATGACATTGCCATGCTTTGCAAGAGACTTTGCGAAAAGCTTGGCATCAAAGAATCTGACATTGATTCGCTCGGAATCGCATCCCCCGGAATTGTGGACGATGAAACCGGAAATGTCATTTATGCCAACAATCTCGGTTTCCGTCACTTCCCCATCCTCCCCATGCTCCGCGAACGCCTTGCAATCAAAGAAATGCACATTGAAAACGATGCCAACGCAGCTGCTTGGGGCGAAGCTGTCGCAGGTGCGGCAAAAGGCAGTAAGTCATCCGTTATGATCACGCTCGGCACCGGTGTCGGCGGCGGTATTATTGATGGCGGAAAGGTCTTTAAGGGCTTTAACTCGGCGGCCGGTGAGCTCGGTCACATCGTTATCGAAGTAGACGGAAAACCCTGCACCTGCGGAAGACGCGGTTGCTGGGAGGCATATTCCTCCGCAACGGGTCTTATCAACATGACCAAAGAAAAGCTTGCTGAATGCGAATCTTCAGGCAGAGCAACTTCCATGACCGAGCAGGTTGCGCAAAAGGGCAAGGTAAACGGGCGCACCGCTTTTGACGGTCTGCGCGCAGGCGACGAGGCTGCAAAAGAAGTGGTTGATACTTACATCAAATACCTCGCTTCGGGCATTGCCAGCATGATCAATATCTTCCAGCCCGAGGTTCTCTCGATCGGCGGCGGTATCTCCAACGAGGGACAATATCTGCTCGATCTCCTGATCCCCGAGGTCAGAAAGCAGACCTACGGCACAGGTTTGGTTCCGGAAACCGACATCCGCATTGCGCAGCTTCGTAACGATGCAGGTATCATCGGCGCGGCAGTACTGGGACTGTAAGGAGATACATCATGCAAATCAAACTTTGGAACGAGCCAATCCCCTATTTTATCTCGGATGCGGAAACACCCAACTATATGACAACCTATCTGATCGACACCGACAAGCCTCTCCCCTGCATCGTCATCTATCCGGGCGGCGGATACCATAAACGAGCCTATCACGAGGGTGAACCGGTCGCAGAATTTTTCAACCGTCGCGGTTTCCATGCCGTTGTAGCAGAATATCGCGTGGCACCTAACCGCGATCCCGCGCCTCTGGCCGACGCACAGCGTGCTGTGAAGCTGGTACGCTATCATGCCGACGAATGGAAGATTGACCCCAACCGCATTGTTACGCTCGGCTTCTCTGCCGGCGGTCACCTTTGCGCATCCACGCTGGTGTGCGACGAGGTGATTCCGGAAGGACATACCCCCGATGCGATCGACGCAATGCCCCACCGCCCCAACGGAGGAATTCTCTGTTATCCCGTGATCTCGGTAGAAAGTGATTACGGACACACGGGAAGTGGCAAAAACCTTTTGGGAGAACGCTACGACGCCGAAAATGCTGATTATAATTTGAGCAAAAAGGTGACCGAGGACACCCCGAAGGCATTTTTGTGGCACACCTTGGATGATACAGCGGTCAATGTCAAGAACTCGCTGATCTATGCTGAGCGT
>JAFTXB010000073.1 GCA_017461825.1 Clostridia bacterium | reverse complement strand
TTTTTGATTATAATATAAAAAGATTGCGAAAAAGGATTCGACAGAAGATGAAAAAAGAAAAAATTTACCGCGTATTCTCGCACCTGCCAGAGCTCACCACCGAACGCTTGACCTTGCGGCGGATGATGGTGCTGGATACCGACGATATGTACGAATATGCCTGCCGTCCCGATGTAACGAAATATCTGACATGGTTTCCGCATCCCGACAGGGAGTATACGCGGGAATATCTGCAATATCTCGGAAACCGTTATTCCGCGGGAATGTTTTACGATTGGGCTGTTATTTACGAGCCCGACTGTAAGATGGTGGGAACCTGCGGCTTTACCGCTTTTAATTGCACCTCGGACAGCGCGGAGGTGGGGTACGTGCTCAATCCCGAATACTGGGGAAAGGGCATTGCCACCGAGGCACTCACGCGTGTGCTGCGCTTTGCGTTTGAGGAGCTGAAGCTGAACCGTGTGGAGGCGAGGTTTATGGAGGACAACGATCGCTCTCGCCGTGTAATGGAGAAGGTGGGAATGACCTTTGAGGGCGTTTTGCGTGAGGCGATGCTGATCAAGGGCAATTACGCCAATGTGGGGATCTGCTCGATTCTGCGTTCCGAGTGGTTGGTGTTGTCAAAGGAAAAAAAATCATTTCTTTGAATATTTTTCAGTATTTTGGGGATACACTCGCTATGACGGGGTATCCCCGATCTTATTGTTGGAGGATGAAAGAATGGCTGTTTATACCAAGCCCGGCGTTTTTGCCGAGAACATTGTTGGAAGTGAGACCGAAAAGAATCTGCATACCGCGCTCAGCGGAGAATCGCAGGCGTATCTGCGCTATAAGTGGTTTGAGAAAAAGGCAAAGGCAGACGGATTTGTTGAGATTTCGGAGCTCTTCCGTGACACGGCGGCAAACGAGATGGAGCATGCCGAGATCTGGTTCCGTTATCTTGGAGGCTGGTCGGGAACCGAAAAAAATCTTGACGCGGCGGCATCGGGCGAAAATTTTGAGTGGTCGACGATGTATGCCGATTTTGAAAAAACCGCGCGCAAGGAAGGCTTTGATGCGATTGCCGATCTGTTTGCGCGGGTAGCAACGATTGAAAAAATGCACGAGGAAAACTATCGGAAAGCCTTGAATAAGCTGAAAAACGGTGAGATGTTTACCTCAAACGATACGCAAACGAAATGGATCTGCATCAATTGCGGTTATGTGGTAACGGCAAAGGAGCCGCCAAAGATATGCCCCACCTGCTCTCATCCGCAGGGCTATTTCAAAATTCATCAAAATTGATTGCAACCGTGATGAAAAAGCATCGGAAAGGTTGACAATCATGCGCAAAAGTGATATAATATCCCTTGTTTGAACAAGGAGTTGATATTATGTCACATACATCCCCCTATCGCTATTTTGACGGCTTGCGCGACGGCTTGCCGATCGGCTTGGGGTATCTGTCCGTTTCCTTTGGCTTTGGCATTACCGCTGTTGGAGAGGGCTTGCGCTTTTTGGAGGCGCTGATCATTTCTATGACCAATCTGACCTCTGCGGGGCAGGTTGCGGGGGTTACTGTCATTGTTGCCGCGGGAACGATCCTTGAAATGATCCTGACGCAATTTGTCATTAATTTGCGCTATTCACTCATGGGGATCACATTGACGCAACGGCTGGACTGCCGTTGTACAACGCCGCACCGATTGCTTATGTCATTTGGTCTCACCGATGAGATATTTGCCGTGGCGGCATCCAAGCCCTATCCCGTGGGACCGTCCTATTTTTACGGACTTATGACCTTGCCTTATATCGGCTGGGCTGGCGGAACGTTGCTGGGTGCCTTGGCGGGGCAGATCTTGCCCGAGTCGATCCGCGTTGCCATGGGAATTATGATATACGCAATGTTCGTGGCAATCATTCTGCCGCCGATGAAAAAAGATCGCGGCGTGCTCGGTGCGGTTCTCATTGCCGCGCTTCTCAGCTGTGCCGTGGCGTATCTGCCGTTCCTGAGTTGGATCTCGGAGGGCTTTTCCATCATTATATGCGCGGTCGTTGCGGCTGTCGTAATGGCGATCTTGCGACCGATCTCCGATGAAGCGGATGCAAAAGAGGAGGGGCAGGCATGAGACCGACAATTTTGATCTATATTCTCGTAATGGCGCTGACGACCTATCTCGTGCGCATGATCCCGTTTACGGCGTTCCGCAAAAAGATCACCTCGCGCTTTGCCCGCAGCTTCTTCCATTATATTCCGTACGCGGTGCTTGCCGCAATGACCTTTCCCGCCATCCTCTACTCAACGGGAAGCCTTTTGTCGGCAACGGTAGGACTTGCCGTTGCAATGGTGCTGGCATATTTCGGTCGGTCGCTCATTGTTGTTTCTCTTGCGGCATCCTTTGTGGCATTTCTCGTGGGATTTTTGCCGTTTGGATAAAAGTTTGTCCCGATACCGTTCTAAAATTTTATGACCTCCCATATATTTTACCAACGTGAAATATTGGGAGGTTTTAGTATGCCTGAACATTCAATTTACAAGGACATTGCCGAGCGCACGGGGGGCGACATCTACGTTGGAGTCGTGGGGCCCGTGAGAAGCGGCAAGTCAACTTTTATCAAGCGGTTTATGGAGTCGGTGGTGCTCCCCAACATCGGGGAGGGGTATTCCCGAGACCGCGCGAGAGATGAACTGCCACAGTCGGCGGCGGGAAAGACCGTGATGACGACCGAGCCGAAATTTATTCCCGAAGAAGCGGTGCCGATCGTTTTGGATAACAATGCGCAGATGCGAGTACGCATGATCGACTGCGTGGGATACCTGATCCCCGAGGCGATGGGAGCGATCGAGGACGGACAGCCTCGCATGGTGCGCACACCCTGGCGCGAGGAGGCAATGCCGTTTGTTGAGGCGGCAGAGATGGGAACGCACAAGGTCATCACCGAGCACTCCACCATTGGCATGCTGGTCACCACCGACGGAACCATTGGCGAGATCTCGCGCCAGTCGTATATCGAAGCCGAGGAGCGGATTGTGCGTGAGCTCAAGGAACTGGGAAAGCCCTTTGCCGTGATCCTCAATTCGGCAGAGCCCGCATCCGAGGCGGCACGTGCTCTGGCTTATGAGTTGGAGGAAAAATACGGAGTTCCCGTGGCGCTCGTTAGCTGCCTCGATCTTGATGCCGAGGATATTCGGCATATTTTGGGGCTGGTGCTCGAGGAATTTCCCATTACCGAGATCACGGTAAAAATGCCCGAGTGGATGAATGCCATTGAAGAAAACCACCGCATTCGCGCGTCTGTGGGGGCATCTTTGCGCAAATGTGCCGACGGTGTGAGAAAGGCGGGCGACGTAAAAGCGGCGTTTCTTCCAATGGGAGAAAACGAGTATATAGAGGCGGTAAATCTTGATCTGTTGGATCTCGGCACGGGAAAAGCGACGCTCACCCTACAAATGCAACCCGGGCTTTATTACGCGGTGATCAGTGAATTGAGCGGCTTTGAGGTATCGGGAGAGAGAGAATTGATCGCGCTTTTGCAAGAGCTTTCTGTAATCAAGACGAAATACGACAAGGTGGCAGAGGCTTTGGATCAGGTCAATGAAAACGGCTATGGCATCGTGATGCCCGACGTGGAGGATCTGCATCTCGAGGAGCCCAAGATCGTCAAGCAATCGGGAGGGTACGGTGTCAAATTGCGCGCGGCGGCACAGTCGGTGCATATGATCCGCGCCAATATCGAAACCGAGATCAACCCCATCGTCGGCACCGAGCAGCAATCCGAGGATCTTGTGCGCTATATGCTCAAAGAATTTGAAGAGGATCCCAAAAGCATTTGGGCATCCAATCTCTTTGGCAAATCACTTTATGAGCTTGTCAACGAAGGACTGCACACAAAGCTCGACCATATGCCCGAGGAATCGCGCAACAAGCTTTCCGAAACGCTGGAACGCATCATCAACGAGGGGAGCAACGGGCTGATCTGTATTTTATTATGAATAACTTGGGGAGATCCTTTTTTGAATGAGGGTCTCCCTCTTTTCTTGTTTTTTATTGACATTTTCTATTATTTTTGTTATAATATCAGTATATATTTATCGATTAAACGGAAAGGGGGACTTTTCGCGGTGCAATCCAAGCTTGAAATCTATGGGCGCAAAAAGATGGCTTTGTTATACGCTCTCTTAGGAATGGTTTTTATCTTCGGCGCGATCATTACGGTTTATACGATTGTTTCTCATCAATGGGATTTACTTGCACTGTGTTGCGGAGCGGCTTCTTTACTTTGTATTATTATATTGACGCTTGTCAATTTGCCCGCAGACGTGACGTTGGATTATGAAAAAAAGACCGTCTTGTCAAAAGTACCGTTTCGCAAGGAATGTGGATTTGAGATTGAGTTTGAGGAGATTCAAAAGGCTTCAATCCTGACTCGAGAAGAACTGAAAAAATTCTATCAAGGAAAGAGATTGCCTAAAAGAGCATTATGCTTCCATTTGAGCGAAAACCAAGTGAAGGTTATGCCGGGCACGTGGTTTTCGAGTAAGCAATTGCAG
>JAFTXB010000072.1 GCA_017461825.1 Clostridia bacterium | reverse complement strand
TTTGGAACTACATAGAGCTGAATCCAATGTATTGGAAAAAAGATTGCTTTTATATTGAATAGCAAGCGCCGTCGAGCGCATAAATAAAAAAACCCGAAAACCCTTTTTTGTAAAAGTTTTTTCGGGGGTGCAGGGGGTGCTTTTTTACAAAAAAGCACCCCCTGCAAAACTAAAAACTATTCTTTTCAATCAAATCACTCTCACGCGGTAGATGCCTTCGACGGATTCGATGGCTTTGATGGCGTGGTCGGAGGGGATAGAAGCAACGTCCAAAACGGTGTATGCGTTCTCTCCTTTAGATTTATTGGTCATGTTTTCGATATTAAGGCCTTCGTTTGAAACGGCGGCAGTAATTTGGGTAAGGATAGAAGGAACATTTGCGTGGAGCACGCAGAGGCGAGCCGCGCCCGAGCGAGCCATATCAAGGTTGGGGAAGTTCACGCTGTTTTTGATCGTACCGTTAACGAGGTAATCGTCAAGCTCACGTGCAGCCATCACAGCGCAGTTGTCTTCGGATTCTTCGGTGGAAGCGCCCAAGTGAGGGATCGCAACGGCACCGGGGATCGCCAGCACCTCTTCGGTGGGGAAGTCGGTAACATAAGCCGAAACCTTGCCGCTCTCCATTGCGGTTTTCAGCTCTGCGGCACAAACGAGATCCGCGCGCGAGAGGTTGACGATCTTCACGCCGTCTTTCATCTTTTCGATGTTGGCGGTGCAGATCATATTTTTCGTATCCTTTGTTGCGGGAACGTGCAGGGTAATATAATCGGCTTTTTCAAAAATTTCGTCGTAAGAAGCGGCGCGGACAACTCTGTGGTCGAGGTTCCAAGCGGCTTCAATGGAAAGGAAGGGGTCGCAGCCGATGACCTTCATGCCAAGCTCCAGCGCGGTGTTGGCGATCATGCCTCCAATGGCACCCAAACCGATCACACCCAAGGTCTTGCCCATCAGCTCGGTTCCGCCAAACTTCGATTTGCCCTTTTCCACCTGCTTTGCAACGTCCTCGGTGAGCGTTTTAGCCCACTCGATGCCGCCAACTACGTTACGAGCCGCCAAAAGCAGCGCGCAAATTGCCAGCTCCTTAACACCGTTTGCATTCGCGCCGGGGGTGTTGAACACCACAATGCCCGCTTCGGAGCAACGGTCGATCGGAATGTTGTTGACACCCGCACCCGCACGCGCGATCGCCTTGAGCTCGGGGTTAAACTCCATCTCGTGCATGACGGCAGAACGAACCATAATGCCGTCGGGATTCTTTACGTCCTCGCCTACCGTGTAGGCGTCGCCAAGCTGGTCAAGACCAACCTTCGCAATTTTATTGAGTAATTGAATGTTCATAATAGTACCTCTTATTTTTTTGTCAGGAAACTTTTTGAAAAAAGTTTCCCGACACCCTTCAAAAACTTCACCAAAGGGGATTTTTGGCAAAGGGGGGTGTTTCTGCGTTATTTCGTTAGATTATTTCTTCGGATTATTCTTTGCGAATTCCTTCATGAAAGCAACGAGAGCTTCAACACCCGCGTAGGGCATTGCGTTGTAGATCGACGCTCTCATACCGCCAACAGAGCGGTGACCCTTCAGGTTCTTCAGTCCTGCTTTACCTGCCTCGGATGCAAACTTCTTGTCAAGGTCGGCATCTCCGGTGACAAAGGTAACGTTCATCATCGAACGGCTTTCGGGCTTCACGGGTGCGATATAGTAGTCCTGGCTGTCGAGATAATCGTAGAGCAGCTGTGCTTTTTTGACGTTCATTTCCTTCATCACGTCAAGTCCGCCCAGCGAGAGGATCCACTCATAAACAAGCTTTGCCATGTAAATGGTGTAGCAGGGGGGAGTGTTGTACATCGAGCCGTTTTCTGCCATGGTCTTCCATTCCAGCATCGTGGGCATCTTTTCCTCGGCGTAGTCGAGAAGATCCTCACGCACGATCACAAGAGTGAGGCCTGCGGGAGCCATGTTCTTCTGTGCGCCTGCATAGATCACGCCGAACTTGGAAACATCCACGGGCTCGGAGATAATGCAGGAGGACATATCGGCAACCAGCGGAATGTCACCGGTTTCGGGAATGTAGGGGTACTTGGTACCGTAAATGGTATTGTTGAAGCAGATGTGGAGATAAGCCGCGTCGGGACGGATCATGTCCTTGGTAATGGTGGGAACGTGATCAAAGTTGTCGTCCTTGGTGGTGGCAATGCACTTAACGTCATAGCCCAGCTTTTGCGCTTCTTTAAACGCCTTGCCCGAGAACTGACCCGAAACGGCGTAGTCTGCCTTGCCCGTGCGGTTGATGAGGTTCATGGGAACCGCCGCAAACTGGGTGGAAGCGCCGCCTTGCAGGAAAAGCACCTTGTAGTTGTCGGGAATATTCATCAAACGACGCAGCATTGCCTCAGCGTCACCTATGATTGCTTCGTAGTCCGGAGATCGGTGCGACATCTCCATGACGGACATTCCCGATTCTCCGTAGCAGACCAGCTCAGCTGCAGCCTTTTCAAGTACGGGAAGCGGAAGCATGGACGGTCCTGCCGAAAAATTATAAACTCTGTTCATAATAGGTTCCTCCGGAAATCAAAAAAATTTAACGCTTTTCTTTATCAAACTAAAAAAAGCTATTTTTATTATATTCTTTTTGCAGGAATATGTCAAGCATTTTTTCAAATTTTCAATGATTTTTTTCAAATTTTCGGCATCTGACCCTATTTCCTTGCAATTTTGCAAGAATAATTATTCATTTTTTAGATTCTTTTCCAACCAATTTAAGGTCCCTTGTGTGGAGCGGTTTGTTTTTCAAAGCGGTTTAATGCAACACCGCACAAGTTGCGTATAAGGTTTTGATCACGTCACCGTTAAGGTAACCGAGATGCGGCACGTCTCTAAAGCTCCCGCGTCTTACCGACGGATCATTGAAATAAAACCACTTGCGTAAAGTTTTCGACAAGCTTGTGGAAAACTCTGTGGATTATGTGGAAAACTCGCTTTTTGCCCCCCTTTTTTGCCCTTTTTTCGATTTTTTTCAAGTTTTTTGAAGGAAAAACCTGTGGAAAACTTATGTACGATCTCCACATCACACAAACGAGTTACCCTTCACTTCGTTCGCTCAGGATGACACAGTGGGCGCGCTCTGCTTGGGGCGTCTTAAGAATTCCATTTGCGCAAAACGTTACTAACGCATATCGCCAAATATAACTTCAACGTGTCATCCTGAGCGGAGTTCCGCTAAGCGAAACGAAATGACTGTTAGCAATATCAAATTGCGGAACGAAGTCGAAGTTTTGCGAAATGGAGCAAGCCGCAGGCGGCGCGGAATGGAGCAAAACCGAGGAACGCCGCAAAGCGGCGTGACGAAGGGATCTATAAACGGTTACCGCAAGTCCTTTCCCTATTCCAACTTATTTTACCGTTTCGATAGATAAAGAAATCAGCCATCTGTTCGCACCAGATGGCTGATTTTGCGATAACAGCACAAATTAAGATTTCTATTGCTTCAAAAAAACTATTGACAAACCCCGCAAAATGCGGTATAATAGAGATACAAAAAAGGCAGGCTACCGTATCGCAAGTACGATAGCCCTGCACAGAAGTGTACCAAGCACTCCTATACAACCGGATAACCGGCACCCAAAGGATATTATAACACATCTTTTTGGTTTTTGCAAGAGGTTTTCGGGGGATAGGCTTTTTCGTGACGAAATTTTTTAAAAAATTCACGCCGTGCCGACACACTTTTGGTGTTTTTGGCGCGGATTTTTTATTTTTTGCCAAAGCCCACATCATAATATGCATAAGTTCCTCTAAAACGGAACATAAGCCGCGGGAACGTACGGCATCGCAAGTGCCGTACTGTTCTCAGGGTGTACGCAG
>JAFTXB010000071.1 GCA_017461825.1 Clostridia bacterium | reverse complement strand
GAATATCCCGAGGAATTGATAAGTCCGGGATTCAGTCCGAGCAGAACGTGCGTTTGCACCTCGCCTGCCTGTACCTTGGTGGCATCCACGTCGTGACCGTTAAGAAGATTGATAGTCTGTGCCACCATTTCCATGTGTCCCAGCTCCTCCGCGGCTATGTCAAGAAACAAGTCCTTGATCTCGGGGTCCTTGATCCTGAAGCTCTGCGACATATACTGCATAGCTGCTTTCAATTCACCATTGCCGCCCCCAAGCTGCTCTTGAAGCAAAACGGCATACTGCGGATTCGGTCTCTCCACCTCTACGGGATGGAATAACATTTTTTCATGTTTGAACATAGATACCTCCGTTTTTTTATTCACCGTTAGTATTTCCCAAAAACGATAAAAATATTGATAACAGCAAAAAAACATACAATAATTGACACAAAATAAAAATCGTGATATAATGATTACTGCTCTTACGAATAAGAAACACTGTCACGGAGGTAGAAAAATGAAGATCACGTCCTTGCTTGAAAATACAACCGAGCGAAAGGATATGCGGGTTGAGCACGGTCTTTCGCTTTATATTGAGACCGAGGATCGACGCGTTCTCTTTGATATGGGGCAGACCGATCTGTTCTATGAAAACGCAAAGAGTCTCGGAATTGATCTGTCCAAAGTTGATATCGCCATTCTCTCCCACGGTCACTATGACCACGGCGGCGGGCTTCGAAGATTTTTAGAGATCAATTCTCACGCGCCCGTATATATCCATAAGGATGCCTTTCTTCCGCATTACAACGGAACAGAAAAATACATCGGACTTGACATCTCCCTGAAGGATCACCCACAAATCATTTTCACATATGATGAATACCGTGTTGCCGATTCCCTGACTCTGCTTTCCTGCAATACCAAAAAGAAGAAGTATTCAACGGTCCCCTCGGGTCTTACCGAGAAAGTGGGCGAGGTCTTTGTTTCCGATGATTTCAGACACGAGCAATATCTTTTGATCCGAGAAAACGAAAAACAAATTCTTATCAGTGGTTGCTCTCATAAAGGGATCCTCGATATTACCGAGTGGTTCAATCCCGATGTTCTCGTCGGCGGATTTCACTATTCAAAGCTACCGCTTAACGAGGCTCTTGCAGATGCGGCAAAAGCTCTCGCGTCTCACCAAACCGCGTTTTACACCTGTCACTGTACAGGGCGTGAGCAGTACGAGTTTATGCGGCAGTATATGCCGTCGCTTCACTACCTGTCCTGTGGGCAAACGATCACGATAAACTGAAAAAACAGCAATGGCTGACGGTAAACACACCGTCAGCCATTATCCTTATGTAAGGAACGCCATCAGAAACGTTCCGATGACCATAAATCCAAGTCCCAAAAGGGCTTTTTTTGAAAGTTTTTCCTTGAAGACAATAAATGAGAAAGCAACCGTTACCAAAATGCTGAGCTTGTCTATTGGAACGACCACGCTTACGTCGCCGTGACCGATCGCATAGTAATAGCAGAGCCACGACGCCCCCGTAGCAATACCCGAAAGGCAGATAAAGAACATCTCCTTCTTATCCATGCTGCGAAGCCCCGTGTGCTTCTTGCGTGCGAATACGATGCCCCAGGAAAGAGCGAGTACAACGGCGGTTCGAATGGCGGTTCCAAGGTTGGATTCCACCCCCGAGATACCGACTTTTGCAAGAATCGAGGTAAGCGCAGCAAAAACTGCGGCGAGAATGGCGTAAATCATCCATGCCCGCCCCTGTGTCTGCTTTGCGTCTTCTTTTTTTTCTACCATCAAAAAGATTCCGAGCGCAAGGATGGCAGTCGCGATCAACTTTACGGCAAGTTTTGTGGTCTCGCCAAAGCAAATAATAGCAAGGAGAACCGTGAGGATCGTACTGGATTTATCGATTGGCACGACTTTATTGATGTCCCCCATAGAAAGCGCCTTCAAATAGCATATCCACGACGCTCCCGTAGCCAAGCCCGAAAGGATCAAAAAAAGAAGCTCCTTTGGCTGAATCTCCGTAATCGTTCCTTGAGAGCCGACAACAAAGACCATCAGCCACGAGAAAGCGAGAACAACGGCCGTACGAATTGCCGTAGCAAGATCGGAATCGGTCTTTTTGATACCGCACTTGGCAAGAATTGAGGTCAGCCCCGCAAATATGGCTGAAAGCACGGCGGCCATGATCCACGTCATATCTTTGATCTCCCTGTCTTAGATCTGCTTTTTGCTTTTGTCGCCTCAAAGCTCACGTTTACAAGAAATCGCACCACATCATCCGGCGCGTCGGGCAAAAGCACCGAGATCCAATGAAGCTTGTTCATGTGATAGGCGGGATAAACTCCATCCGCTGCACCGAATGAGCCAAACATCTCGGTCGGCAGTTTCAAATTGATCACGTCAATCACTTCGTCGCTGTCAAAGCCGAACTTGCGCCGTGACACACGCATCACAATGGCATACCATTTGCGATTATCCCCGTGCCTCAGCACCGCCGTTTCAAAATCCTCATCAAACGGATAGTCCGGTGAGGTACAGTATGTGTCAAAGCAATATTTCAAAAATTCATATTTAGTCATACTTCAAATTATATCATCCAAATCAGCACAATCAAATTTTCCCGATCAAACGCGCCGAACTGCTCCACCATGCAGAGGACGGCTCTGTGCCGACCTGCGGTGGGGCTTTGTCGATCACGCCGAAGGTGCGAATAATGCGTTTATCGGGCGTTGCGTTCTTCTTTATCTCCAGAGGACACAGCTTACCGTCTTCATCCATAATAACAATGATCTCCTTGGCATCCTTATCACGATAAAAATAGAGATACGGCTCTATTCCCGCATTCTGATACCCCTTCTGTGTACACCTTGGAATTATCTACTAATAGCAGTATACACCTATTTTTTCCGTTTGTCAATATTTTTTTCGGCTGTATTTAAGAATTTACATAAATTAGCCGAAATTTTAGTGAATAGGTATCTATGGCGCTGAAGCTGCAAAGACTAATTCTATTAAGATTTGGAGGTTGGATATGGAATCAATATGGAAAGAGGTAACAGAAAAATCGCACTTTGATGCACTGAACGAAAACAAAAAAACCGATGTTTTAATCATCGGTGGCGGAATTGCAGGGATTTTGTGTGCCTACAAACTTAAAAACGCCGGTTTGGATTGTATGCTTGTAGAAGCGACAGAGATCTGCGGAGGTATTACAAAAAATACCACAGCAAAAATTACGCTCGGACATGGATTGATTTACGATAAGATGATAAAACGCTTTGGCGAGGACAAGGCGCGGTTGTATGCAGAGGTGCAGTGCAAAGCGATTAAGGAATACGCAAAGCTATGCAAAAATATTGACTGCGATTTTGAAACGCGGGATAACTACGTTTATTCTCTCAATGACCGCAAAAAAATTGAAAAAGAGGTCGCCGCCCTGAATCGTATCGGCGTGAAAGCTGAGTTCTCGGATGCAAAAGAGCTTCCGTTTCGGGTTGCGGGGGCTGTGCGCGTGAAGGATCAAGCGCAGTTTCACCCATTGAAATTTTTATATACAATCGCAAAAGATTTGCCGATCTACGAGCATACAAAGGTCGTAGAGCTGATGCCGTACAAGGCAAAAACCAACCGTGGCGAGATCGCTTTCAAAAAGTTGATTATCGCAACTCATTTTCCGATGCTCAACAAACACGGATTTTACTCCTTAAAGCTCTATCAGCACCGTTCCTACGTTCTCGCTCTCAAGGGCGTGCAAAACGTCAGCGGTATGTACGTGGACGAATCGAACACTGGGTTGTCCTTTCGAAGCTACGGAGACCTGTTGCTCCTCGGCGGTGGTGGACACCGCACAGGCAAGAAAGGCGGTTGTTGGCAGGAGCTTGAGGATTTTGCCCGCAAGCACTACAAAAACGCCGAAATCGTCGGCAAATGGGCAACGCAGGACTGTATGACGCTGGACGATATTTCCTATATCGGGCAGTATTCAAAATCCACACCCGACGTGTTCGTTGCGACAGGCTTTAACAAGTGGGGTATGACAAACTCTATGGTCGCCGCCAATATTCTCTGCGACCTTGTGCAAGTCAAAAACAATCCATACGCCGCCGTTTTCGATCCCTCGCGAAGAGTTCTTCATCCTCAGCTTGCCATAAACGCTTTTGAATCTACCGTCGGACTTTTCACTCCCACCTCGCCACGATGTCCACACCTTGGCTGTGCCCTCAAATACAACCGCGCCGAGCATACTTGGGATTGCCCCTGCCACGGCTCACGCTTCACCGAGGACGGGCAACTGATCGACAACCCTGCAACTGATGACAAAAAGATGTAATATATACTCGCAAAACGCACTTTAAAAGCGGATTATCACCGCTGACAAAGTGCGTTTTGGTTTCTCTTATAAAAAATAGCCTTAGCTTTTTTTGCAAAAACTTCTACCTTTGGGCGTGTTTAAGGTAGAGAGAAAAGAAACCGGTATAGCGGACTTGCTGCTTTTCATATACTTATTTCAAAAACGAAAGGAGGAATGCTATGACAACAGAAAAAGCCGAAAGAAATGATATAAAAAAAGAAATCTGTACAAGTGTTTTTAAGAACGTTTTTTTGACAAAGGAGGATTACACACATATATGGATAGAACTGATCTCATCGTTAGAGCGCAGAAAAAGTATAAATTTTTCTCTGAGTCAATAACAAACAGGGGCAGTATGCGGTACAATATCCTTGGAGGAAAACAGCTTGTTCTTACAGATACGGAGATAAGAACATGAGAGAAAAAGCAGCAATCTATTGCAGACTGTCCGAGGAGGACAAAAGCAAGCAGAACGCCACCGACGATTCGGGGAGCATTCAGAACCAAAAGGCGATGCTACGCGATTACGCCGACAGAATGGGGTGGGAGCTTTACGGCATTTACAGCGACGACGATTATGCGGGTTCGGACAGAAATCGTCCCGAGTTCAAACGGTTACTTGCCGATGCACAGGCGAAAAAGTTTGATATTATCCTTTGCAAAACGCAGTCCCGTTTCACCCGTGAGCTTGAATTGGTCGAGCGATACATACACGGTCTGTTCCCCATCTGGGGCATTCGCTTTGTCAGCATCGTGGACAACGCCGACACTGCCAACAAGGGCAACAAAAAAAGCCGTCAGATCAACGGACTTGTCAACGAGTGGTATCTGGAGGATATGTCGGACAGCATCAAATCCGCCCTTGACAGCCGCCGCAAAAACGGCTTTCACATCGGTTCCTTTGCGCTCTACGGCTACAAGAAAGATCCCAACCTAAAAGGTCATCTGATCATCGATGAGGAAGCCGCCGCTGTGGTGCGAGAGGTGTTTACCCTCTTTTCACAAGGTTACGGCAAAACTGCAATCGCTCGAATACTCAACGACCGAGGAATTCCCAATCCCACCGAGTACAAGCGGATGCAGGGACTTCGTTTCAGTCTGCCACCAAGCAAGAACAGCACGCTGTGGAAGTATTTCGCCATTTCGGATATGCTGGTAAACGAGACCTACATCGGCAATCTGGTGCAAGGCAAATACGAGAGCATTTCGTATAAAACGAGCATCAACCGTCCGCGCCCAAAGGAGCAATGGTTTCGGGTGGAAGGTACGCACGAACCCATCATTGACCGCGCCCTGTGGGACAGGGTGCAGAAGATGATCGCCGAGCGAGCAAAGCCATTCAAGGTTGGTACCATCGGACTTTTTGCCAAGAAGGTGCGTTGTGCGTCCTGCGGATACGTCATGCGCTCGTCAAAATCGGGCGGCAGACACTTCCTGCAATGCCCCAGCCGACACTACGCCAAGGGTGCTTGCGAAGGCGCGTTTATCTCGGTGGATAGGCTTGAACGAATGGTCATTGCGGAGCTTCGACGGCTCAATGCAGAGTATCTTGATATGGATGAGTTGGAACGCAAGGTACAGTTTAACGCCGATCTTTTGGAGCAAAAGCAAGAAATTGAAGCCGAAATTGCGACCTATCAAGGCAAGATCAATCAGTTTTCTAAAGGTGTGCGTGATCTCTATCTTGACAAGGTGAAGGGGCTGATTTGCGAAGCGGATTTCATTGAACTGTCAAAGGACTTCACCTCGCAAAAGGAACGCCTTGAATCGCAGGTGCTCGAATGTCAAAAGCAAATTGCCGAGATCGAGGTGAAAATTGCAGTGGGTGACAACCGCCGAGAATTGATCGAAAAATACGTGGGCGTTGAGCATCTGACACGCGAAATGGTGGAGATTTTGATCGACAAAATCATGGTCGGAAAGCGCATTCCGGGGACACGAAACGTACCCATCGAAATTCACTGGAATTTCTGACATACCGTCGAAAATTCTTCCGGTTACTGCGTTGCTCCTCGAAAGCGGCTCGACGTAGAATACTACGCCTTCGCCTTGCTTTCTGCGGTGCGCCTTGTACCCGAAATTTTTTCTCGGTCTGTGTGTGGTAACCCCTTGATTTATATGGATTTTCGCGCTTTTGCAAGACTCAATTTCGTTGCGAATACGTGATAGTAACAGAACAAAAGGCTCGTGTGACCTATGACAATCTATTGCGTATGATCGACGATCCCGATGTGTGCGATCCCATCAAGTATCTGCGCGAGCGCGAGATCGTCCATTACCAGCGCTTTGGCGATGCCCTTCGCATCACGCAGGATCATCTGGACAGCAAGAATTTTTACGCGTTCAATCCCTCTTTTGACAAAGCATCCCCTTTCAAAAAGAACGGTTGAAATGTATTTCGGATGCCGCATTTCGGTGCGGCATCCTTTTGAGGATGAGCTTCGAAATGCAAGCTCTGTCTTCTCTCCCGACACTTTCCTTTCCACAAAAAATCCCCTCAAAGCGCTCCCAAAGCCATGTTGTGGCTTGGGATATGCCTTGAAGGGATCATCTTTTTTCTTTAAGAAGATTTTAACGGGACGGAGCTCCACCATACCGCCCTTATTTATGATAGCCAATCGCATGGCGTTTCGATCAGAGCTTTAGTTTCCACTTAACGTAAACGATAGAAGGAACTCTATCTGTGCCAACGGGAGTATAGAATACCGTCAAAAAGCTTCCGTCCTCCATTAAAACAGTGGCGGGATAACCCACATCGATTGCCGAAACGCTCTTTGAGGGATCGTCGAGGAATGAGGATGAGAGTGCAATGTAGTGCTTTTCTGTCCACGTGTAGCCACCGTCACTGCTGACGTGGATCGCAACGCCAACCCCCGGCTTATTTCGGATACCGATGCTACAGATTAAAAGCCCATCCTCGGTGAGTGTGAGATAAGGCGGTGCCCCCTCAAATCCGCTCCAAACAGGCTCGGACCAGCTTTTTCCGCCGTTCTCAGAGCGGTAGAAGAACACGCTGAGGTCACTTCCCCATGTTTCCTTATCCAGTCCCTGTCCGCGTGCCGCACAAAGCAGAGTGCCGTCGGGCAGTTCAATGGTATAAGCCTCGGCAATATTGCCGCTTTCAAGTCCCTTGGGAATCTTGAGAAGGGAAAGTCGGCTCCAGCTTTCCCCACTGTCACGGCTGATATACGCCACCATAGAAGGTGAATCCGAACTGTAATGTCCCTTTCCGACCCAGATCAGATTTCCGTTGGAAAGCAGTGTGGGACCGTGAGGAGAGGTAATGTTGATCTTCTTTGGAGCAGACCACGTCTCGCCATAGTCTTCGCTGATGAGATAGTAGGATCCTCCCTTTCGTTGCTCATCGGTTAAATCCGCATATTTCTCCAACGCCTCCTTTACCTTGCGGTAATCGAGTGAATTTCGCACGCCGTTGAGAATGCTGTTTCGCTTGTCAGTTTCATAGTACTCGGCAGAATGGGTAAAGAAGGTTGCAAGCATCCGTCCGTTGCCAAGATAAAGAATACCCGAATCACGGTCATCAAGAACGGTGTCATTGATGACCACGGGATCGGAAAACTTGAGATCATCTGTCGATGCGCGGCACAAAAGCGTTGCGCCAAAGGGATCGATATGCCCGGCGCGTTGCCCCGAAAAAGTAACCACTGCCTCACCGCGATCGGTAAGCGTAACGGTTGGCCAAGCGCAATATGCAAAAGATTGCGTTTCTTCGCGGAAGACCACGCCCTGCTCCAGCACTTCAACCGAAAGATTGGAAAGATCGGTGTTGGGATATTCAAAAGGCTGAGTCTCCTCCTCAGTGGGGATCGTCGTTTGATTTTCTGTATTCACGGTTGTTTCTCCTTGTTGCGGTGGAGGTTCCTTTTTCCCGCATCCAAGGGTCCCCAAAAGGACCCCTGTGAGCAGGAATAGCAACCATCGGTATCGTTTTTTATTACTCATGCTTTCTTCTAACAGCCCATGCAGCTCCAACACAGGTTGCAAGGATCAGCAAAACGCTACCTGCGGATGATTTACATCCGGAATCATCGGGCTCCTTCGTTTGAGTAGTACCTGTAGGTTCTGCGGTAGTGGTTTTCTCGGGAGTTGTTGCCTCGGGAGTGGTCTCCTCGGGAGTCGTTACTTCAGGAGTGGTTTCTTCGGGAGTCGTTACCTCGGGAGTAGT